>CALMYM010000092.1 GCA_937873675.1 uncultured Alphaproteobacteria bacterium
GCCCTGTGGGCCCCGACCCGCCACCTCGCTCCTCCCGAACGAGCCGGCCGCCGGATCGCCATCCCGCGGAAGGTGTGACGAGGCCGCGGCGCGCTCCGGCGCCCCTCGCCACGCACCCGGTGGCACATGCGCGCGTCCCCGGACTCGCATTCGTCATCGAAACGTCATAAACCGCCCCCGTCGCCAATCACTGCGGTGGGTCCGATGCTGTCCTGGTTCCGGGCGATCATGCCCAAGGAAGACGCCTTCTTCGACATGTTCGAGCGCCACTCCCAGGTGCTCGTCGCCGGTGCCGAGGCGCTGGCGAAGCTGTTCGAAGGGGGCCCCGACGTCCCGAAGTGGTGCCGCGAGGTGAGCGCCCGCGAGAGCGATGCCGACGGCATCACCGAGGAGGTGTTCCAGGCGGTCCGCCGCTCCTTCATCACCCCCTTCGACCGCGTCGACATCAAGGATCTGATCCAGTCGATGGACGACGCCATCGACCAGATGCATCAGACCGCCAAGGCGATCACCCTCTACGAGGTGACCGAGTTCCAGGCGCCGATGCGCGACATGGCGGCGATCGCCGTCGCATCGGCGAAGCTCACCGCCGAGGCTCTGCCGATGCTTCGCAAGGTCGGCACCAACGCCACCGCGCTCTCCGCCTTCGCCGCCAAGATCACCGAACTCGAAGGCCGCGCCGACGAGCTGCACGACCAGGGCGTCAAGGGGCTGTTCCTCGCCCATCGTCACGACGATCCGATGGCCTTCATCGTCGGCGTCGAGATCTACAAGCACCTCGAACGCATCGCCGACCGCTTCGAAGACGTCGCCAACGAGATCTCCGGCATCGTCATCGAACACGTCTGACGCACCTCCGGGCGCACTCCGCGCCCGGTCGTCTCTCCCGGGTTCCGAGAAAGCCTCATGGACGCCACGCTCGCCCTGCCTCTCCTCGTCGGGCTGATCGCCGTCGCGCTCGCCTTCGACTTCCTGAACGGCCTGCACGACGCGGCGAACTCCATCGCCACCATCGTCTCGACCCGGGTGCTCAGCCCGCAGTACGCGGTGATCTGGGCCGCCTTCTTCAACTTCATCGCCTTCATGTTCTTCGGCCTGCACGTCGCCCAGACCATCGGCAAGGGCATCGTCGAGGCCTCGATCATCGACCCGCGCGTCGTCTTCGGTGCGCTTTCCGGCGCCATCGTCTGGAACGTCGTCACCTGGCTCGCCGGCATCCCGTCGTCGTCGTCGCACGCCCTCGTCGGCGGCCTCGTCGGCGCCGGTGTCGCCAAGGCGGGGGTCTCGGCCGTGGTGATGTCGGGCTTCATGAAGACGGCTTTCGCCATCGTGCTGTCGCCACTGGTCGGCTTCGCCATCGCCCTCCTGCTCATGCTGGTCGTCAGCTGGGTCGGCCGCCCCTTCACGCCCTTCGCCATCGACAAGAGCTTCCGCTCGCTGCAGTTCGTCTCCGCCTCGCTCTATTCGCTCGGCCACGGCGGCAACGACGCCCAGAAGACCATGGGCATCATCGCGGTGCTGCTCTATTCGCAGGGCCAGCTCGGCGAGACCTTCCACGTCCCCTTCTGGGTGGTGATCTCCTGTCAGGCGGCGATGGGCCTCGGCACCCTCTTCGGCGGCTGGCGCATCGTCCACACCATGGGCTCGAAGATCACCCGCCTCACCCCGATGCAGGGCTTCTGCGCCGAGACCGGCGGCGCCATCACCCTGTTCATGGCGACCGGCTTCGGTATCCCCGTCTCCACCACCCACACCATCACCGGCTCGATCATCGGCGTCGGCTCGGCCAAGCGCACCTCCGCCGTGCGCTGGAACGTCGCCTCCGGCATAGTCGTCGCCTGGGTGGTGACCATCCCCGCCTCCGCCGCCATCGCCGCGACGACCTGGTGGCTCGTCGGCCTGTTCACCTGAGGCCACACGGGGCGGCCACCGACCGGCCGCGCCCTCGCCCTCTTTCGAACCGGTTCGCAGATCATTCTGGTCGGGACTTCTGGTCCGACTCGCGCGATCGGCGCATGTTTCTCGACACACACCCTCCACCGCACGCACGATGCCCAAGCCCGCCACTTCCAAACCCTCGCCCGAGAGGCTGCCGCAGATCGCCGCCCTGCCGATGCGCAAGGTCGACGGTCGCGTCGAGGTGTGTCTGGTGACGACGCGCGAGACCGGCCGTTGGACGGTACCCAAGGGCTGGCCGATGAAGGGCGTGCCCGACCACCGCGCCGCGGCGATCGAGGCCGAGCAGGAAGCCGGCGTCGTCGGCAAGCCGCTGAAGAAGCCGCTCGGCACCTTCGACTACTGGAAGCGCCGGGCCGACCGCTTCGACCTCGTCCGCGTCACCGTCTATCGCCTGAAGGCGCGCAAGCTCCTCGCCACCTGGAAGGAGATGGCCGAGCGTCAGGTGCGCTGGATGAGCCTCGACGACGCCGCCACCGCCGTCGACGAGCCGGGCCTCAAGGCGATGCTGCGCGGGCTCGAGGCGGGTATCGCCGTGAAGTGACGCCGAAGGCCGGAAGCGCCGACGCGTCCGGCCTTCGAAATCGCGATCACGCCGCCCTGAGATCGGCGAGGAAGCCGGCGACCGCGGCCTGCAACGCCTCCGCCTGCTGCGTCAGCTCCCCGGCCGCCGACAACACCTGAGCAGAAGCGGCGCTGGAGTTCTCCGCCGCGGCACTCACCCCGGTGATGTTGGAGGAGACGTCCGACGCCCCCTGCGCCGCCTGACCGACGTTGTGGGCGATCTCGCGCGTCGTCTCGCCCTGGCGGTCCACCGCGGTGGCGATCGCCCCGGCGATGCCGTTCATCGCCTCGATCGTGGCGCCGACCGAAGCCATGGCGCCGGCGGCGAGCTGCGTCGAGCCCTGGATCGCCTGCACCTGCGCCCCGATCTCCGCCGTGGCGTGAGCGGTCTGCTCGGCGAGCCCCTTGACCTCCTGGGCGACCACGGAAAAGCCTCGCCCGGCCTCACCGGCGCGCGCCGCCTCGATGGTGGCGTTGAGCGCCAACAGGTTCGTCTTGGCGGCGATCTCCTGGATCAGCTGGATGATCGATCCGATCCGATCGGCGGCGACCGACAGATCGCTCACCTGGGTCCGCGTCGCCGCGGCCTCCGCCGTCGCCTTGGCGGCGATGCCGGAGGATTCGGCCACCTGCCGCCCGACCTCGCGCACGGTCGTGGAGAGGTCTTCGGTCGCCACCGCGACGCTGCGGACGTTGGCGGCCGCTTCCTCCGAAGCGCCGGCCACCGCCACCGCCTGAGCCGACACCTCTTCGGCCGACGCCGACAGCGTCTGCGCCGCGATCTCGAGATCGCCGGCCGACCCGGTGACCGTGGCGACCACCGCCCCGACCCGCTGCTCGAAGTCCGCCGCCAACTCGAGCATCGCCTTGCGCCGGATCACCTCGGCCCGCGACGCCTCTTCCGCCTGCATCGCCTCGAGACGCCGCCGTTCGCGAGCGTTGTCGCGGAACACGGTGACGGCGCGCGCCATCCGGCCCATCTCGTTGGTCTTCTCGCCACCGCGGATGTCGACGTCGAGGTCGCCGCCGGCGAGGCGCACCATGGTCTCGGTCATGGTCGAGACCTGCCGGGCGATCGCCCGGCCGAGGAGCCCGGCGACCAGTGCCAGCGCCACGACGATCGAGCCGAAGGCCCACAGGATGCGTCGCTCGCTGGTCGCCCCCGCCGCTGCGGCACGCGCCTTGGCCGCCTCGGCGAGCGCCTCGCTCGCCTCGTGCAACCCGTCGAGCGTCGGTTCGAGCTCGCGGTGGACCACGTCCATCGCCTGCGCCGCCGCCGCGACGGCGCGATCGCCGTCGACCCAGGCATGGAAGCCGCGCCGATAGATGTCGATCGACCGATCGAGGCCGGTGCGGCTCATCAAGGGCACGTCGAGACCATCCACCAGGGTCCGCATCTCCGTCACGCGTGCGTCGAAGTCCGTCACGTACTTGGCGTCGTGGCGCAGCATGTAGTCCTTCTCGTGCCGCCGCATCAACAGCAACAGCACCTGCGCCCGCGGATCGGAAAGGCCGGCGACGATCTTCTCGATGTCGTGCGCGGCGGTGCGGAGTTCACCCTCGAGGCCGGACTTCGGATCGAGACCGAGGCGCTTCCGGGTTTCGACCAGATCGGCGAAGGTCTTCACATAGGCGTCGAGGCCGCGCGCGGCGCCGTCGGCGCGACCGGCGAGATCGCTCCGCGCCAGCGCCGAGATGTCCCCCTCGAGCCCGCCGACCATCGTTCCCGCGGCGCGCACGAAGTCTCCGTGCCGCGTCACATAGGTGGGATCGAGGCGGAGAAGGAAGTTCTTCTCGGCGCGTCGCATCTTCAGGATCTGGGTTTCCAGCTGCTGGACCCGATCGGCGACGCGGGTCGCCACCTCCGCTTGCGCGAGTTCGACGTCCTGTTGCGCCTTGCCGTAGAGGTGGATGGCACCGATGCCGGCCAGACAGAGAACCGCGAACACCACGATGCCCGCGATCTGCAGCCGCATTCCACAATTCGAAGCCCACTTCGTCATCACCCGTTCTCCCCCAGGTTGACGACCCAGTCGAACCGAGAGGTGGTTAACGCGCCGTGAAAGCCTACGTGAATCCCCGGATTTTCAGCAGAAAAATTCGAAAATCCGCCACCGGAACCGCGTTCCTCGTCAGTAGTGGCGAGGCTGACCGAAGGACATGCGACTTATAATCCACCGGCCCGCCTCCCGCCGCAAATATTTTACGCTACGTGATACATGCCCCGTCCGCGGTGCGGCCGCACACCCCGACCCTCGCCGCGGCGGGCGAAGGTGAAGCGGCGGTCACGCCAAGTTCTTTGCCGACGAAAGCGCCATGTGCTACCGAATCGAGCGGACACCCGGGCGAAACCGCCTCGTCCCGTCCTCGTCGGAGCCCCGCGTGCCGCGCCGTTTCCTCCATCGCCATCAACCGCCCGCCGCCGCGATGCGCTGGCTCAAGGCCGGGCTCGGCGCCACGGTCGCTTTCGTCCTGATCTGGTTCCTCGGCGACGCCGCCGGTGTGCCCTTCATCGTCGCCCCCCGCGGCGCCTCGGCGGTGCTGGTCTTCGGCATGCCGGAGAGCCCGCTGTCGCAACCGGCCAACGTGCTCGGCGGCCACATCGTCGCCGCCGCCATCTCGCTGATCGTCGACCATCTCGCGCCGCGCGGCCCGATCGTCCTCGCCGTCACCGTCGGCGCGGTGATCGCGTTGCTCGGCC
>CALMYM010000093.1 GCA_937873675.1 uncultured Alphaproteobacteria bacterium
CCCACCGCCACCACCCCGGGCGCGACCTCGGCGACGGCAGCGGGCGGCGGCGGCGCGGGGTCGTTCCGCACCGTCTCGACCTTCGGCGGCGGGGTCGCCGCTCGCCGTGTCGGGAAGAGATCGAAGGCCGCACCGACCGGATCGGCCGGCGCGATGTCGCTCGGGTCGGGCGAAAGTCGCGCGGCGGCCGGCGCGATCTCGCGATCGCGGGCGTCCTTCGCCGCCGGGCCGACCGATTGGGCGTGCGCCGCCATCGCGACCAGCGTCGGGGCGATCAGCCCCGCCTTGCGGATCATTCGGAGTGCGCGCCGTCTCATGCCACCGCCTCCCGTCTCTCCCGCTCCTCGAGCAGGGCGCGCAGGGTCGCCACCGTCCCCGGATCGGCGATGCCGTCGACGCGGGCCGGGCGGAAATGCCGCTGGAACGCCTCGACCACCGCCGCGGTGGCGGCGTCGTAGACCCCGGTCACCTCGATGCCGTAGCCGTGGAGCCGCAACATCGCCTGCAACGCCGCGACCGGCGGCGAGGCTTCGCCGGGGGCGAGCACCCGCCCCTCGTCGCGCGCCACCGGCGCCACCCAGAGGCCGATCCCGGCGCGCGCCAAGCGGTCCCAGGGAAAGAGCTCGCCGGGATCGCGTTTGCGCCCCGGCGCGATGTCGGAATGCGCCAGCACCCGGTCGGCCGGGATGCCGTTGCGTGCGACGATGTCGCGGGCGAGCGCGATCACCGCGTCGATCTGCTCGTCCGGGAACGGCCGATAGCCCGGGTGGACCTCGACCGGCGCGGCCGGATCGCGATCGGGCGACAGCCCCATGTCCCACCAGGGGCCGGGTTTGCCGATCTCGTGCCCGACCGAGGGGGAATTGCCGTCGCCGCCCTCCCCCCGGGCGCCGCGCCCGGCGTGCCACGCCCGCCGCATCTCCGGCACCAGCTGGGTGATGCGGCCGTCCTCGTCGACGACATAGTGGGCCGAGACCTCGGAGACCGGCATCGTCAGCCAACGGATCGCCCGCTCGGCGCCGCTCATGCCCTGCCCGTCCGGCATGCCGGTGTAGTGCAGGAGCAGAATGTCGGCGGGCGCATGGGCGAAACGGCCGCGCCGTTCGCCGTGATTGGGCGACGGGCGCACCTCGTCGACCAGCGGCGTATCCGGTTCGAAGGCCACCGCCTCGGGGATCTCGGTCATGGCGGGCATTCTACTCCGCCGCCGCGGCGTCCGCCACGGCCGGCGTCCTACGGATCACTTCGCCAAGCCGCGCTCCAGGCGCACCGCCTCCCAGGCGGCGTTGAGCGCCGCGAGCCGGTCGGTGAGGATCGCCATCGCCTCGTCCGGCAGGCCGTGGGCGAAGTGGCGATCGGGATGGCATTCGGCCACCGCCTTGCGCCACGCCTTCTTCACCGCCGCGTCGTCGGCCTCGCGCGCCACCCCGAGCACCCGGTAGGGATCGGGCCCGCGCCGCTTGACGAACCCCGCGGCGATCGACTCGAAGCGTCGCTCCTCGAGGCCGAAGATCTCGGCCACCCGTTCCAGGAAGGCCATCTCGCGCTCGTGGACATAGGTATCGGCGGCGGCGATGAGGAAGAGGCCCTCGAGCACGTCCTCGAGAAACACCCGATCGCCCTTGGCGAGGTCGCGGATGCGCGCCGCATGGACCTCGTAGCCGGCGATGTCGCGCTGGGCGAGATCGAACAGCCGTTCGACGTTCTTCTCTTCGCCCGGCGGGATCTCCACCACCCGGCGGAAGGTCTGGACCTCCTCGGCCGTGACGATGCCGTCGGCCTTGGCCATCTTGGCGGAGAGCGCGATCAGCGCCACCGTGAAGGCGACCGGTCCGCGCGCCGCCGCCCGCTCGCCGACCCACGACGAGATTCGGTCCCACAGCGGCGACAGGCCCGTCAGATCTCCGACGAAGCCGGCGACCTGCGCCAGATTCTGCCACAGGCCGGCGCGCAGTTCGCGCACCTCTTCGAGCGCCTCGTCGAGCCGCTCGTCGGCCGCCTCCGAGCGCTCGTCCCACCGCTTCCCCGACACCGGCTCCTCCGTCCGCCTCGACGCCGCTCGCCGACGCCACATCTCACCATTTTTGCGACGCCGTCGAAGCGTCGAACGTTGCTCGATCGTCGCATGCGTGCTTTCTAGCTGTCCAGGCGGGGCGAGCGACCCCGGCCACGATCGGCGCCCATCGTCGCGCGCCCGAGGGATGCGGAATGACGCTCGACGACAAGCCGGAACCGGTCCGGCGAGCTGCCGGTTTTTCGGTCCACGTCTTCACCGCCTCGGGCGGTGCGGTGGCGCTGCTCGCCCTCTATGCGGCGATCGAGCGCGATTTCGCCATCTGTTTCGCCTGGCTCGGCCTCGCCCTGTTCATCGACGGCATCGACGGCACGCTCGCCCGCGCCGCCAAGGTCCACGAGACCGCGGCGCGCATCGACGGCGTCGTCCTCGACCTCGTCGTCGACTTCCTCACCTACGTGCTGGTGCCGGTGATCGCCCTGTGGCGCTCCGACCTGATGCCGACCCCGGTCGCCTTCTGGCTCGGCCTCGTCGTGACGCTCGCCTCGACACTCTATTTCGCCGACACCCACATGAAGACCAAGGACCACTGGTTCCGCGGCTTCCCGGCGCTGTGGAACATCGCGGTGCTCTATCTCTTCGTGCTGCGCCTGCCGTGGATGCTCTCCGCCGCGCTGCTCGTCCTCGGCACGGTCGCCATGTTCGTGCCGGTGGTCTTCGTCCATCCGCTCCGGGTGGTGAAGCTGCGCATCGTCACCATCGGCGTCACCATCCTGTGGTTCGCCCTGGCGAGCGCCGCCCTCGTCCAGGGCCTCGTGGTCGACTGGCCGATCAAGGCCGGCTTCGCCGTGGTGGCGCTCTATTTCCTCGCCCTGCCGCTGGTCCGCCACTCGCCCTGGGCGGAATGAACGACGGCGACCGCCATCTGCGGCCGTCGCCCGGGTCGTGACCGGTCGGCTTCGCCCGAAGCACCGCCACCAGGAAGTCCCCATGCACGGCAAGGACGTTCGCTCGAAGAGCCTGTCGGTCGTCCACGGCGACACGGTCGCGCTCCACCCCACCGATCTCGACATCGCCGCCGGCGAGTTCGTCACGATTCTCGGCCCCGGCGGCGCCGGCAAGTCGTCGTTGCTGCGCGCCGTCGGCGGCTTCCTCACCCCGACGCTCGGCCGGGTGATGATCGGCGGCGTCGACGTCACCGACCTTCCGCCCGAGCGCCGGCCGACGGTGACGATCTTCTCCGACCCGGCGCTCTTCCCGCGCATGAGCGTCGTCGACAACGTCGCCTTCGGCCTCGAGGCGCGCGGCGTGCCGCGTGCGACGCGCCGCGACCGCGCCGCCGAACTGCTCGATCGCGTCGGCCTTCCCGGCCTCGACGCACGCCGTCCCGCCGACCTCGATGCGGTGGAGCGCAGCGGCGTCGCGCTCGCCCGCGCCCTCGCCGTCGAACCGGCGGCACTCCTCCTCGACCGGCGGCTCCCCGTCGTCGCGCTCGACCACCGCCGCGATCTGCGCGCCGCGTTGCAGGCGATCCGGCGCAGCACCGGCACCACCATCCTCGCCATCGGCGACGACCACGGCGGCGCCCTGGCGCTCTCCGACCGGGTGGCGGTGATGAACGCCGGCCGCATCGAACAGGTCGACACCCCCGATCGGCTCTACGGCCGCCCGGCCTCCGCCTTCGTCGCCCGCTTCGTCGGCGAGCAGAACGTCCTTTCCGGCCGCGTCGCCGAACTGCGTGGCGCCCGGGTCGCGGTGGAGACCGCGATCGGCCGTCTGGTGGCGACCCCGCAGGGCCGCGTCGCGCCCGGCGATGCGGTGGAGGTGATGATCCGCCCCGAACGCCTGCTGCTCGAGCACGATCGCGCCGACCCCGGCCTCGTCGAAGCCGATGCCGACGGCTGGAATCGCCTGCGCGGCGACCTCGTCGGCCGCACCGTCGAAGGCGCGACCATCGCCTACGACATCGTCGTCGCCGACGTGCACCTGCGCATGCACCGGCCCAATCTCGGTTCGCGCGAACTGCTGATCGCCAGTCTCCACGCCCTCGTCGTCCACGCCGACGACGCCCTCGCCTTCCCGCTCGCGCGTTCCGGAGACGCTGATGGCTGAGGTCTTCCGCGCCTTCGGTCTGCGCCTCGGCGCCGTGATCTGGCTCCTGGTCGGCCTCTGGGTGATCGGCCTCGTCGCCGCGCCCGTCGCCGGCCTCGTCGCCCGCTCGCTCGTCACCATCGAGACGAAACCGATCGAGGCCGGGCTCGAACTTCGCCGCATCGCCGACGATCTCGCCGCCGCCCGACGCGACTGGGAGCGCGCCGCCGATCCCGAACGCCGCGCCGAACTCGACCGCCGCATCCGCCTGCTCACCGAACGCGAACGCTGGACGATGCGCCAGGGAGGCGAGCCGAGCGTCGAACCGAGCCTCACCAATCATGCCGCGCTGGCCGGCGCCCCCGGCCGCGCCCTTCTCGGCAGTCTCGGCCTCGCGCTCCTGACCACCGCCCTGACGCTCGTCGTCTGCTGGCCCGTGGCCTGGGCCGCCGCCCTCGCCTCGCGACGCGCCCGGCTGCCGCTGCTCCTCGTCGCCACGGTCCTGCCCTACGGCCTCCTCGAACCGCTGCGCCTCCACGCCTGGGATCTCGTTCTCGGGCCGCTCGGCGCCGGCTTCGGATCGACGGGGTCGCTCCTGCCGGCGATGGTCCACACCGGGGCGATCCTCATGATCCTGCCGATCTTCGTCGCCTTGCGAGGTCTCGATCCGCGGTCGATCGAGACGGCGCGCGATCTCGGAGCGTCGCACGCGCGCATCCACGCCCGCATCGTCCTGCCCCAAGCCGCCCCGGGCCTCGCCGTCGGCGCGGCGGCGACCTTCGCCGTCTCCTTCGGCTCCCTCGCCGTGCCGTGGATCATGACCCACGGCCAAGGCGACGGCTTCACCCTGTTGCTGTGGCAGCGGATCGCCGCGACCGCCGGCGAGGGCATCGCCGCCGCCCATGCGGTCGCGGCCGCGACCGCCGCCCTTCTCGGCGCCGTCCTCCTGATGCGGCTCCTCGGCGTCCGCCTGCGCGACCTCCTGCCGCGGAGGGACCGGCCGTGACCGAACCCCGCCGCAGCCTCGCCCGCATCTTGCGCGATCTCCCCGTCGGCCTCGTCCTGATCTTCCTGGTCGCGCCGGTCCTCGTCGCGCTCGCGGCGGGTTCCGGCGTCGC
>CALMYM010000094.1 GCA_937873675.1 uncultured Alphaproteobacteria bacterium
TCCTGGTTGATGTCGAGCCAGGGCATGCGCGCCTTGAGGGCGATGAACTGGGTGCGACCGCCGGACAGCATGATGTCGGCGTCGTGGCGCTCGAGCAGCGCGTAGAGGTCGCGCGGCGCCATGCCCTCGAACATCTTGTGTTCGTCCTCGAGCAGCTTCTTGATCCGCTCCTTGTCCTCGTCGGTCGACTTCTTGGTCGAGGTGCCGACGATCTCGATGCCGATCTCCATCAGGGCGGAGGCGACCGACCACGACTTGACGCCGCCGGTGTTGAGCAACACCCGCTTGCCGGCGAGCCGGGGGCGGAAGGCCGCGAGTTTCGCCCAGGCGATCGCCTCCTCGCGGGCGATCACCGCCTCGGTGCGATCGATCAGATCGACCGGCGCGCCGCGCTCGACGAGCAGTTTCGCGATCTGCCGCAGCGCGTCGGAGGTGTCGGCGACGCCGTAGAACGAGCCCTCGAAGAAGGGGATGCCCCAGCGCTCCTCCATCTTGCGGGCGAGATTGATGAGCGCCGTCGAGCACACCATCATCGAGGCCTTCGCGGTGTGGGCGCCGGCGACGTCGAGATAGCGGGCGTCACCGGGGATGCAGGCGCGCACCCGGATGCCGAGCTCGTCGAGCAGCGGCTTCACCATCCAGAATTCGCCGACGAGGTTGAACTCGCCGAGGATGTTGATGTCGGTCGGGCCGACGTCGTCGGGCTCGTGGGTGCCGATGACGTGATCGAGCAGCGCCTCGCCGGCGAGCTTGTTGCCGAGGTTCTTCGAGCCGACGAAGCCGGCGGCGTGGACCGGGATCACCGGCACGCCGAACTTGTCGGTGGCGTGCTTGCAGACCGCGTCGAGATCGTCGCCGATCAGCGCGGTGACGCAGGTCTCGTAGACGAAGACCGCCGGCGGGGCGTGCTCCTCGACGATCTCGCGGATCGCCCGATAGAGCTTCCGCTCGCCCTGCCCCATCACCACGTCGAGTTCGGTGAGATCGGTGGTGAAGGAGGTGCGCCACAGCGTCGGGCCGGAGGAGGCCGCGCCGCGGTTGTCCCAGGAGTTGCCCTCGCAGGCGAGGGGCGCATGGACGAGATGGGCGGCGTCGGTGATCGGCTGGAGCACGATCTTGGCGCCGTCGAAGGCGCAGCCACCGGCGGCGGCGCCCGGCGTCAACGGCTTGGAACAGCCCTTCTTGCGCGCCTTGTCGTCCTTCGCCTGGTTCTTGTCGCAACCGGGCTCTTCGAACAGCGCCTGGACCTTCGGCGAGAGCATGTCGTCTTCCCCTCTCGTCGGCTTTGTCGGGGTTCCGACAAAGCGCTTTCGTCAGAGGGGAAGGAGCAAGGGGTGTGCCAGGGGTGGGAGCGAACGATCAGGCGGCGGTGATGTCGGTGTCTACTTCGGCAGACCGTGTTCGTCGTAGAGAAGTGCGGCGTGATCGGCGATGGGGTGTTTCACCAGCGCGGCGCACCGGCGCGCGACCCCCAGCAACTCGTCGGCGCTCGCTCGCGTTCGTCGCGCGTCGGACGTCGTATTCACTTCGGCGATCAGGGACGCTCCGGGCAATTCGAGATCCTCGGCCATCGTCATCGCCTTTCCATCGGTCTTGCTTTCGAGCCCTCTGCGCAATCGGAACCGACCGGTCCGCTGCTCCGGAAATAGCTCCGAATTCGACCATACCACAGGCCGTCATCCCCGGCCGGAGCGAAGCGGAGGGGAAGGGGATCCATCGACGTTTCAACACGTTGCCAGGCCATTGGGTCCCCTTCCCTCGCGCGTCGCGCTCGCCGGGGACGACGGCCGAGTTCGACGTGACGGACCCGTCAAATCGGGGCTCTGGCGATTTGCGCCGAAGCCTCCGCCAGGAACTCGGGGGTCTGGACGTGCTCGGTCTATTCCAACCTCCTTCTCGACGCGAAACGGCCGCCCTTACGGGCGGCCTTCGTATGTCCGACAGGTCGGGTTTCCGACGGTCCTCAGCGGGTGAGGTCGAAGGAGTAGTCGGTGACGCCGGGGACGATGGTGTCGGCGTCGAGCTTGTCGAAGACCTTGTCGAGGATCGTCGTCAGCACGCGCAGGCCGCCCTGGTAGCCCATCAGCGGGAAGCGGTGGTGGTGGTGACGGTCGAAGATCGGGAAGGTCAGGCGGATCAGCGGCGTGCCGGTGTCGCGCTCCAGGTACTTGCCGTAGGAGTTGCCGATCATGAAGTCGACCGGCTCGGTGAAGAGCAGCGAGCGCAGGTGCCAGAGGTCCTTGCCCGCCCACACCTGGGCCGACTTGCCGAACGGGTTCGCCGCCAGCATTTCCTTCATCTCGGCGTCCCAGGCCTTGGTGCCGTTGGTGGCGAGGCAGTGGGTCGGCTCACCGCCGGTCTCCATGACGAACTGGGCCATGGCGCGGACGAAGTCGGGATCGCCGTAGATCGCGTACTTCTTGCCGTGCAGGTGCGACTGGCTGTCGGCCATGGCGTCGACGAGGCGGCCGCGTTCCATGCGGATCGCTTCGGGGATCGCCTTGCCCGAGAGCTCCGAGACCTTCATCAGTAAGGCGTCGGTGGCGCGGATGCCGAGCGGGTAGTTGAACGCCGCGGTCTCCTGGCCAGCTTCCGCGATGTAGTCCATCGTCTTGCGGGTGTTCCAGTACTGCAGCGAGATCGTGCCCTTGGCGTCGAGCGCGGCCTTGACCTGATCGATGGTGGTGCCGCCGTCGTACATGCGGAACTCACCGTCCGAGGGGGTGTCGAACTGGTCGGAGGCGTCGGAGATGAAGGTGTAGTCGACGCCCATCATGTCGAGCAGGCGCTTCAGCTCGCGGTTGTTGCCGACGCAGAAGCCGTCGAAGCCCGGGATGATGTTGATCGAGGTGCCGGGAGTGCGCTCGGCGCCCTTCCAGAAGTTCTCGAGAATGCCCTTGATCATGTTGTCGTAGCCGTCGACGTGGGAGCCGACGAAGGCCGGGGTGTGGGCATAGGGGACGGGGAAGTCCTCCGGCACCGAGCCCTTCTTCTTGGCGTTCGAGATGAAGCCCTGCAGGTCGTCGCCGATGACTTCGGCCATGCAGGTGGTCGACACCGCGATCATGTCGGGCTGATAGAGCGACGAGCAGTTGGCGAGGCCGTCGATCATGTTCTGCAGGCCGCCGAACACCGCCGCGTCCTCGGTCATCGAGGAGGAGACCGCCGAGCACGGCTCCTTGAAGTGACGCGACAGGTGCGAGCGATAGTAGGCGACGCAGCCTTGGCTGCCGTGCACGAAGCTCATGCACTTGGAGAAGCCGGCGGCGGCGAACACCGCGCCGAGCGGCTGGCAGGCCTTGGCCGGGTTCACGACGAGGGATTCACGAGCGAAGTTCTTCTCGCGATAGTCCCAGGTCTTGGTGAACTCGCCCTGTTCGGCGACCTTGTCGTCCGGCACCGGGCATTCGAACTCGGCGCGCTTGCGGGCGAACATCTCCTGGTACTCGGGCTCGCGGAAGAGCGGAGCGTGGTCGAGCACGCGATCGGCTGACTGCGGCATGTCTGGTCACCTCTCTTGGGGCCTCCGCGCCATACGGCGGACGTGCACCGGGGTGTGAACGAGGGTTCGCGCGGGCGGTGGCTCGCGGCGGGATGTCGTGTCGTAGTCTCGAGTTCGCGGCCCGCCTTCGTGGTTCGAGGCTCGGCTGACGCCTCGCACCTCACCATGAAGGCTCCTCCCGGCGCTTCGGCCGGGGGAGGTTTCCTTCACCCTGAGGTGCCGATCGCGAGATCGGCCTCGAAGGGCGAAGGAAACCGGTTTCCGATCACTCCGCCGCGGCGGCGAGCGGGGCGTCCTTGGCGGTCCAGGGGGCGTCGAACAGATCCCAGACCGGGTTGTTGATCGCCAGATCCATGTCGCGCGCGAAGATCGCGAAGCCGTCGTAGCCGTGATACGGGCCGGAGTAGTCCCAGGAGTGCATCTGACGGAACGGGATGCCCATCTTCTGCACCGGGTACTTCTCCTTGATGCCCGAGCCGACCAGGTCGGGACGGACCTTCTCGATGAACTTCTCGAGCTCGTAGCCGGTGACGTCGTCGTAGATCAGCGTGCCCTTCTTCACGTAGTGACCGGTGCGCTGATAGTCGTCGTTGTGGGCGAACTCGTAGCCCGTGCCGGCGATCTCCATGCCTAGGTCTTCGTAGGCGTTGACCACGTGACGGGGGCGCAGGCCACCGACGTAGAGCATCACCTTCTTGCCCTTCAGGCGCGGGCCGTACTTCTCGATGACCTTGTCGACCAGCGGCTGGTACTTGGCGATGACCGCTTCGGCCTTCTCCTCGATCTCCGGGCCGTAGTGCTTGGCGATCTTGCGCAGCGACATGGCGATCTGCGACGGACCGAAGAAATTGTACTCCATCCACGGGATGTTGTACTTCTCTTCCATGTGCCGGCAGATGTAGTTCATCGAGCGGTAGCAGTGGATCAGGTTGAGCTTGGCGTGGACCGCGTTCTCGACCTCGGCGAGGGTGGCGTCACCCGACCAGTTGCCGACCACGCGCAGCCCGATCTCCTCGAGCAGAATGCGCGAGGCCCAGGCGTCGCCGCCGATGTTGTAGTCGCCGATGACGTTGACGTCGTAGGGCGTGGTGACGACCTCGCGTTCCTTCTTGTCGAAGACCCAGTCGCGGATCGCGTCGTTGGCGATGTGGTGGCCGAGCGACTGGGAGACGCCGCGGAAGCCTTCGCACCGCACCGGAACGATGGTCGTGTCGTGCTCCTTGGCCTTCTTCTTCGACACCGCTTCGATGTCGTCGCCGATCAGGCCGATCGGGCATTCCGACTGGACCGTGATGCCGTTGGCCAGCGGGAACAGGTTCTCGATCTCGTCGATGATGCGCTCGAGCTTCTTGTCGCCGCCGAAGACGATGTCACGCTCCTGGAAGTCGGAGGTGAACTGCATCGTCACGAAGGTGTCGATACCGGTGTTGCCGATGTAGTAGTTGCGGCGCTGGGACCAGGAGTACTGGCCGCAGCCGACCGGGCCGTGGGAGATGTGGACCATGTCCTTGATCGGACCCCACACCACGCCCTTGGAACCGGCGTAGGCGCAACCGCGGATGGTCATGACACCCGGGATCGACTTGATGTTCGACTTGACGTCGCACTCGGTGACCGCCTGGGTCTCGCCCTCGATCTCCTCGGTGCCGGCGTCGGACGCGACCGAAAGGTGCTTCTTGCGGCGCTTGGCGAACTTGTCGGGATACTGAGCAAGGACT
>CALMYM010000095.1 GCA_937873675.1 uncultured Alphaproteobacteria bacterium
CTGGGCGAGGCGGATGTAGCGATCGAGGTCGATGCGGGCGTTGCGGAGCTCCGCCTCGTCCTGCTCGCGCCGCGCCACCGCCTGATCGTAGACCGCCTGATAGCTCGCCGGATCGATGCGGGCGATCACCGCGCCGGCCGCGACGTCCTCGCCCTCGCGGAAGGCGATCTCGACGATCCGACCCTCCACCTGGGCGCGGACCGTCACCGCCGCGAAGGCCTGCACCGTACCGATACCGTCGAACACCCCCGGCCCGTCCTCGCGTGCCACCGCCGCGACCACCACCGGCGTCGGCCCGTCGGCCGGTCCCGTCGACCCGAAACGGCGCGAACCACCGGGGCCGCGCCCGCCGCCCGGTCCCGCGCCGGCGCCCGGACCGGTGGAGGTGTCGGATGTCGTCCCGCCCGGCACGAAGGGCAGCAGCCCCTGCTGCCAGGCGACGGCACCGCCGATCGCCGCGGCGACGAGAAGGAAGAAGAAGATCCGGGTCTTGCTCATCGTCGGTCCATTCCGCCGAGTACCATCGGTCCGGCCGCCACCGCCCCGGCCTTCGCCTCGCGCGCCTTCGCCTCGGGCGCCGTCGTCCATCCACCGCCGAGCGCCGCCACCAGGTCGACCGTGGCGCGGAAGCGGGCGAGCCGCACCGCCACCAGCGTGTCCTCGGCCTGGAACAGCGTCCGCTGCGCATCGAGCACCGTGGTGATCGTGATCGTCCCCTCCGACAGCCGCTGTTCGGTGAGCCGCTGCGTCTTGCGCGCCGCCGTCACCACCGCCGTCTGCAGCGCCTCGCGCCGCCGGTTCTGCTCGACCGCGACGAGAGCGTTCTCGACGTCGGCCAGCGCCTCGTGCACCGCCTTGCGATAGCCGGCGGCGAGCTCGGCGTGCTGCGCCCGGGTCAGCGCCAACCGCCCCTCGCGTGCCCCGCCGTCGAAGATCGTCTCGGTGACGCTCGCCGCGATCGATCCGGCGAAGGCTTCCGGACGCAACAGGTTCTTCAGGAACGCGCTGGAAAGCCCGGCCGAACCGGTCAGCCCCACCTCCGGCAGGAATGCCGCCCGCGCCGCCTCGACGTTCGCCGCCGCCGCTTCGAGCCGCATCTCCGCCGCCGCCACGTCCGGCCGCCGCACCAGGAGACGCGACGGCAGCCCCGGCGCCACCCGCGGCAGCCGCAGCCGCTCGAGCCCGCCACCGCGGATCGTCGCCGCCTCCGGTGCCCGCCCGGTCAAGACCACCACGGCGTTGCGGGTCTGGCGCAGCGTGATCTCGAGGTCCGGGATCGCCGCCCGCTGGGTGGCGAGCACGCCCTCCTGCTGGGCGAGATCGAGCGCCGTCACCGTGCCGACGTCGAAGCGACGCCGGATCGCCGCGAGCGTCCGCTCGGCGATGGCGACGTCCTCGCGCGCCAGCTTCAACCGATCTTCCGCCGCCGCCGCCTGGAGATAGGCGTCGACCAGCGCCGTCGCCGTGGAGAGCCGGACCGCGTCGAGATCGATGCGGCTCGCCGCGAGGCCCGCCTCCCCGGCCCCCACGGCCCCCTGCTTTCCCCCCCACAGGGCCAACTACCACCATCCCCCCAGGCCGAAATACAGGGGGATGCCGACCCGCGACTTGAACGGCGGCGAGGCGCTCGAATTCGTCCCCGGCGTCACCGAATGCGAGCTTTCGGCCGAGCCCGAGACGGTCGGCACGAGACCCGCGGCGGTCACGCTCAACTGGGCTTCGGCCTGATCGATGCGCGCCCGCGCCGCCGCGACGTCGAGATTGTCGAGAGCGGCGGAAGCGACCAGTCGGGAGAGTTCGGCCGAACCGAAGCCGGCGACCCAGTCGCCGGTCATCTCGGCGGCGGACGCGCGCGGCGCCTCGCGCCAGTGTGTCGGCATCTCCGCCGCGACGTCCGGCGCCAGTACCGCCTCGCCGCAGCCGGCCAGCGACGCCGCCACCGCGAGGCTCGCCCCCAGGCGCAGCCACGGTCGCGATCGACCGGTCGTCACGGAACGGAACTGTGCGCTGCGCATTCGCCGATCACCCCGGGGGTGGAGAGGTCGCAGGAGCCCGGCGCCATCGCCGTCGCCCCTCGCCCGCCGCCCCGCACGGGCCCTCGAGGCGGCCGAACGGTTCGCGGAAACCGCCGGACGTTACCCGAGATCCCGATACACGGCCAAATGAATTTCCCTTCATCTGACGCGCGTCCGAAGCGCGCGGGCGACCGGTCCGACGTGGTCGGCGGATACTCGCTCGGCTCTCCGTCGCTGCTTGACCTTTACGTCATGTCGATGACGTCGACTGTGAAGTGCAGGTTTCGCTTTTCGCAGGTGCGAGATGAATCCCCGGCGATCGTGTCGAACGCCGTTTCGCCGTCTCATCGAAAAGCCGGTTTTTCTTCGCGCCGCGGGGATGTGACTTTCGTCGCCCCTCGTCGACAGGCTTACGACCAATGACAGCGGCCATCTCGACCAAAGTCTGTCGTGCCGCGTGTGGACGGCGGCGCTGGTTGTCGCATAATGCCGGCCGAAAATTCCGGAGGCCCTCGCGCCACCTTCCGACGGAAGGAGGCACGGGGGGTGTTACCGGTGAAGGATCAGTACCGAGGGAGGAACTCATGTCCGACAGCGTTTATCCGGTTCCGGCGGAGGTCGCGGCCAACGCGCTCATCGACGATGCCAAGTACAAGGCGATGTACGAGCAGTCGGTGAAGGACCCGGAGGGCTTCTGGGGCGAGCAGGCGAAGCGCATCGACTGGTCCAAGCCCTTCACCAAGGTGAAGAACACCAGCTACGATCCGCACAACGTGTCGATCAAGTGGTTCGAGGACGGCGAACTCAACGTCTCCTACAACTGCGTCGACCGTCATGCCGCGGCCACCCCGGACAAGGTCGCCATCATCTGGGAAGGCGACAACCCGGCCGAAGACAAGAAGATCACCTACGGCCAGCTCAAGGACGAAGTGTCCAAGTTCGCCAACGTGCTCAAGGCCCACGGCGTCAAGAAGGGTGACCGCGTCACCATCTACCTGCCGATGATCCCGGAAGCGGCCTACGCCATGCTCGCCTGCGCCCGCGTCGGCGCCATCCACTCGATCGTCTTCGGCGGCTTCTCCCCGGACAGCCTCGCCGGCCGTATCGAAGACTGCGACTCGTCCGTCGTCATCTGCGCCGACGAGGGTCTGCGCGGCGGCCGCAAGGTCCCACTCAAGGCCAACGTCGACGCCGCCGTCGCCAATCTGCCGGGCGTCAAGTCGGTCCTCGTCGTCCGCCGCACCGGTGGCGACGTCGCCATGGCCGCCGGCCGCGACTACTACTACGACGAAGAGGCCGCCAAGGTCTCCGCCGACTGCCCGCCGGAGCCGATGAACGCCGAAGACCCGCTGTTCATCCTCTACACCTCGGGCTCGACCGGTAAGCCGAAGGGCGTGCAGCACTGCACCGGCGGCTACCTCGTCTACGCCTCGATGACGCATCAGTACGTCTTCGACTATCACCCCGGTGAGATCTACTGGTGCACCGCGGACGTGGGTTGGGTCACCGGCCACAGCTACATCGTCTACGGCCCGCTCGCAAACGGCGCCACCTCGGTCATGTTCGAGGGCATCCCGACCTACCCGTCGGCCTCGCGCTTCTGGGACGTCGTCGACAAGCACCAGGTCAACATCTTCTACACCGCCCCGACCGCCATCCGTTCGCTGATGGGCGCCGGCGAGGAACTGGTGAAGAAGACCTCGCGCAAGTCGCTGCGCATCCTCGGTTCGGTCGGCGAGCCGATCAATCCGGAAGCCTGGATCTGGTACTACAACGTCGTCGGCGACAAGCGTTGCCCGATCGTCGACACCTGGTGGCAGACCGAGACCGGCGGCATCCTGATCACGC
>CALMYM010000096.1 GCA_937873675.1 uncultured Alphaproteobacteria bacterium
CTCAGCCGGCCCGGCGCTCGCTCTCGGGGCCGCGGCGCAGCGCCTCGAGGAAGCCCTTGCCCGCCCCCGCCAGCGTCGTGGTGCGGTCGCCGAAGACCTTGGCGACGGCTTCGACGTCGACGGCGGTGCGGCGCGTCTCGCCGATCGCGGTGTCGACCGCGGCGACCGAGCGGGCGAGAACGACGGTGCCGTCGGCGGCTTGCGAGACCGAGCCGGCGATGTCCTGGGTCACGGCGCCCTGTTCCTCGATCGCGGCGGCGATCGAGGCGGTGACGCCGCCGATCTCGCGCATGATCCGGCCGATCTCGTCGATCGCATCGACCGCCTTGCCGGTTCCCGACTGGATGTCGGCGACGCGGCGCGAGATCTCCTCGGTCGCCTTGGCGGTCTGGCCGGCGAGGTTCTTCACCTCCGAGGCGACGACGGCGAAGCCGCGCCCGGCTTCACCGGCGCGCGCCGCCTCGATGGTGGCGTTGAGCGCCAGGAGGTTGGTCTGTCCGGCGATGGCCTGGATCAGCCCGACGACGGCGCCGATGTGGGAGCCGGACTGGGCGAGGGCCTCGATCGCCTGCGCCATCTGGGCGGTCATGCCGTTGGCGCGGTCGACGATGCCGGTGGCGGCCCCGATCTGGCGGCCGATCTCGCCGATCGAGGCGCTCATCTCCTCCGCCGCGCTGGCCACCGACTGCACCATGGTGGAGGTCTCTTCGGCGGCGGCGGCGGCGCTGGTCGCCTGATCGCCGGCATCGGAGGCGATCCCGGCGAGCGATTCCGCCGTGCCGAGCATCTTGCCCGAACAGGCGCCGACCTCGCCGAGGATGTTCTCGGTCGCGCCTTTGAAGCGGCCGATCTCGCCTTCGACGAAGGCGGCGTGGCGGGCCCGCTCCTCGAGCAGCACCTCCTGATAGACGCTGATGGCGAGGTCCATGTCGAGGAACACCGCCTTGGTGAGCGCGTTCGTACGCTTCACGAGGCGCGTCCCGTCACGCCCGCAGTCGGCGACGAGAAGCGCGATCAACTCGTTGAGCACGAACTGATACCCGCCGATGTACCAGCGCGGCTCGAGGCCGATGCGGTGATGGGCGAGGCCGATGGCGCGGACCGAACGGGCGTAGTCGTCGTCGAACTGGCCGGAGAACACCCGTGACCAGTGCCGGCTCTGAGCGACGGCGAGGTCTTTCGAGCGATTGCCGATGAGGCGCGCCAGTTCCGGTTCGCGCCCGATGTGTTCGTAGAAGCGACGCAGGATGCCGTCGAGATGTGGGGCGACGACGCCGAGGACCTCGGGCAAGGTGGTGAGCGTGTCCCGGTCGATGCGGGCGAAATTCAGTCGGCTTCGGATGTCGTCGGTCGCTGCCATGATCGTCTTTCCAAGGTGCAATACCGGTAGTCGTCTCGAACAGTTCGGGTAGAAGAAGCGTACGTATTCGGTCGCGAAGTTTACGTCGCGTAATTCGAAAATCGCACGAGTGCTGCGAACCGGATTTGTTTCAGCTTGGTTTCGTGTGGTTAACGCCGAGTTAACATGAGGTGACACGGTTCGTGGCAGGCGTGCTTTCGTGACGCCTGCAATTCCAGCGCGGGAGATGATGGCGCGCCGGGGCCGCCTCCGCGGGCGACGATCTCGCGCCGCCGGGTTCCGGCGGTGTCGCGGCGATGTAAACCAGCATGATTTCACCGAATCTTAGGGATGATTCCCGAAAGTCGCCCGAAGGCTCGCGCCCTCGATGGGTCGGGAAGCGGGGATCGCATGGGCGAAGGCGAAGTGAAGAAGAGGGGGGGGCTCGTGTCCCACATCCGGGCGGCGGCGGTGGCCGCCGGCTTCTTCGTGCTCGCGTCGCTCGGCCTCGGCATGTCGCGCAGCTGGGGTGAGATCGCCGCCTTCTGGCCGGCGACCTGTTTCGCCGTGGTGATGCTCTGGCGCGATCCGCGGATCCCGGTTCCCACGACCCTCGTCGGCATCTGGGGTGCGGGCGCGTTGTCGTCGGTTCTGCAGGGCACGTCCACCGATCTGGCGACGGTCCTCGCCGGCGCCGATGTGGTCGAAGTCGCGATCGCGCTCCTCGGGTTGCGCTGGTTGGGCGAGCGGCGTCTCGATCGTTCCATCCCGGTCTTCATCGGCGCGCTGATCTTCGTCGGCGGCATCGCACCGGCGGCGAGCGGCGTGATCGGCGCTGCGGCGATCCACTGGTATCTCGGCCACGACCTGCGTTCGGTGTGGACGACGTGGTGGATCGGCAATGCGCTCGGCTCGGCGCTCCTGCTTCCGGTCATGGCGTCGGTGACGCGTCGGCGTCTGGCCGAGATCCTCGAGGGGCAGGCGCTCCTCGAAGCGGTGGCCCTGACGGTCGTCGCGGCGCTCGGCGTCGTCGTCACGGTCACCCGCATCGGCCAACCCAATCTTCTCATGGCGATCCCCGTTCTGATCGCCGCGGTGCGGCTCAATCCCTTCGCCACCGCCGCCCTCGGCTCGGCGACCGTCGTTTCCATCGTCGGGGCCTCGCTCCTCGGCCTCACCATCACGGTGCCCGGTGGCGCACAAGGGGCGCTGGTCGGAGCATGGTCGTTGGGGGCGGTGCTGTTGCCTTTCGCGATCTCGCTGCTCATCGACGAGTTGGCGCGCGAGCGCGAACGCCTGAGCGCCAGCGAACATCACTTCCGCGTCGCCATGGATCGCTCGCCCTTCGGCATGGTGCTGCTCGACACCCGCGGCCGCATCTATGCGGTCAATCGGTCGCTGTGCGAGTTCCTCGGCTACGAGCCGGAAGATCTCGTCGGCCATTCTCCGGTGGAGTTCACCTGCGGCGACGACCGCGACCGGGTGGTCGAGCGGATGAAGCGGCTGTTGGCGGGCGAAATCGACGAATATTCGCTGGAGAAGCAGTTCTTCCACAAGAACGGCACGCCGATGTGGACCTTCATCGCGGTGTCGTTGGTCCGGGACGAGAGGAGCGGCGATCCGCTCTACATGATCGCCCAGATGCAGGACAT
>CALMYM010000097.1 GCA_937873675.1 uncultured Alphaproteobacteria bacterium
GATGCGCACCTTGCCGGCGGCGAAGCGGCCGCTCGCCGGCATCAGCGTGTCGACGAAATCGCCGGCCGCCTTCTTCAGGCTGACGATCTTCGCCGGGCCGCCGGCCTTGGGCGCATTCGCCATCGAGCCGGTGACGTCGAACATCATGGAGATCTCGAAGTCCTTCTTGTCGAGGACGGCGTGCGAGGTGGCGGCGACGTCGAAGCGGGCGACGCCGGCCAGCCGAGTGAGCGTCGTCTCGATCGCCGTGGTGGCGGTGAGGCCGATGCCGCGGCCGCCGGCTTCGGTCACGAGGGCGAGATCGGTCGCCGAGACCCGGGCGATGTCGGCGGAGGCGTAGTTGGCGTCGAAGCTCTTGCGGGCGATGGCGACGAGGCGGGCGCGGTCGCTCTCGCCGTGCGCCTGAGCCTGGGCGGCGGCGAGCGCGGCGGCGTCGACCGCCTGCTGCAGATCGGAGCGCACGGCGGTGGCGCGGGACATGTCGACCGCGGCGCCGGTCGCCACCGCCATCGGCAGGATGGCGAGGGCGAAGGTGGTGCCGAGCGAGGCGCGACGATCGCGGCCGATCGAACGGGCGAGGGCGAGAAGGCTGCGCGCGGGCGAGGTGAACATGGCCGATCTCCGAGGGCTCCGGAGACGGTGACGGCGCAAAGGTGGTGCCGCGTCGCGGCGCGGGCGCTCTCGGGTCGGCCAAGTGATTGAAAAGACCAGAGGTCGTCGCGGGCGGTGGTTTACGGAAAGTTACCGCGATCGCGGAAGGTCCGGGGGTATCGGCCGAGGCCCCGGCGGCGATGTCTCGAGAAGATACGAACGCGGTGTGCCGGAATGGGACGGGGCGGCGCGGTCGGCGTCAGCCGACGAAGAGGTCCGGTGGACCTCTTCGAGCGACGAACGGCCGGAGCGCGAGCGGAGGGCCGGGGGGCGTCGTGTCGGCGTCGGCGCGGGGAGAGGGGAGCTAGCGTAGGAAGGGAGTGCGTCGAGGCCGGCGGGCTCGCCGAGACGGTCCGCGGGGGGACTTCTCGTGCGGGGGACGCGGAGGGCGCGCCGGCGGTGGGGAGGGGGCGATCGGCGGGTTTGGGGCGGAGAAGATAGGAATATATTCCTATCCACCGACAAAGAAGCGCCGCCCCGGAGGGCGGCGCGGGTTGCTGCTGCGAATGCCGTGACCTTCCGCGGGCAGTGGCATTCATTCGGCTTCGAGGTCGGTCTCGGGAGGTTCGTCTACCGTGGAGCGGACTCTGTCGGGGCGGCGATCGGCGCGTCCGGACCAGCTCCAATCACGGAACATGTCCAAACATTCGTCCAGATCATCGAGATCGTCTCTCGACGGTTCGCGCAGAACCGAAACGTCGTAGCCTACCTCCACAGATCGGTCGGCGTGATCCCGGATCGGATCGAAGTCGGTGAAGATCATTATGTCGTCTTCGGCCGCAAGATCTCCGAAGCGCGCGACCGATTACTCGTCTACGTTGGCGGGTATGTAAAGTCATGGTGAAATCCGGTCTTCCGCATATAATTGGCGATGCCGGAGCATGAGTCCGGCATCGCTCAAATCGAACGGTCCTATTCAAGCAATGTATGCGGCATCTTATATTTTATAATGTATCCTTCTACGTCAACACCATGCTTATGAATTGAGCTGCATAGTAATGAATAAATATTACAAAGGGTATATATGATAAATTCTATTCTTACCTGCCTACTGAATATTAATTTTCCCGAGTCATTTATAATATAAGTTGGAAAAGTTTGGTTTGCATTAAGTATTTCAATTTCTATCTGCTCTCCGGTTCGAATCAACAGCGAACTCTTATTCCGCATAAGCTGGAGGATGGCTGCTGATATTTGGTAAAGAAAATAGAACGAATCGGCTTGCGATGTATATATTCTGGAGCCGCAATTGACTATTACCTCGGTTGCCAAGAAGTCACGCAGAAAGTATTCTTCTGGAACGATAGTCGAGTGAATATCGTAATCGCCACATTCATAAGTTACACCAAATTCGACCCTGGGAAAATCATCATCGCTTGTCATTTTGGGTATGCCCCGGTTATTGAAAATACATTATTTCCTCTTTTTGATTCATCAGGATTTGGTTCTAAGACCAAATTAACCTCGGAAATTGGTTTGCCCTCTCGATTGATTCCAATTACTGTTCCGATATCTCTACTCCAGTTTAGATTCAAATTCCTATCAAAATATACGCTTGGCGGAGGAAAGCCAGGGCGAAGTGCCGGATCTACGATTAGTTCGATAAATGTTTCGGCGTCTTTTGTAACTTTGTCCGCAAATACTCCGGTTGGATTGGCTCTATTTGTACCTATTGAGTGTTTTGATATTATTCCTCTAAATTTTCCTTCTTCAAATCTAATCGTATTGATGCCAATAAACGCTGCAAATGGACTATATTCCAATTCCCGGTTTGCCAGTAAGTCGGTTTTGTTTTTTTCCTGCTGGGACTGATTGGATTTGTTTGTACCTTTCGTCGGACCTGGATTCGACTCCCGTGTTTGAGGGTTCTTAGTACCGCCGGGGTCGTTTTCAGAAGGTTTTGACGGACTCGGGTCGGTCGGCGGGTTCTCCCCCTCCGCATGCCCGTTCCGATTCGCCTTGTTGACCGGGTCGTTCCCCGCATAGGCGTAGCGGTTGGTGCCGACGCCTTCCTTCAGGGGGTCCCAGGTGTCGGGGGAGACGAAGATGCCGAGTTTCGGGTCGTAGT
>CALMYM010000098.1 GCA_937873675.1 uncultured Alphaproteobacteria bacterium
CGAGAGGATGACACATCTCGACGATCGGCTGCGATCACGATCGCGGCCCGCCACCCGGCGCGGTCTCGTCGACCCATGCCGGCCTGCCGACCTTCGATCTTCCCCCGTTCGTCTCGAATTCGACACCCGATCGCGCCGACCGGCATTGATCGACCGCAACCGCATGGCGGTTACGCGCTCTCCCCGATCCCCTCGACACCGGGCGACACCTAGATTTTCATCGAGGAACGGCGACGCGGATGGCGGGCGCCGAGGCCGAGAGGCGAGGAGGGTTCAATCATGCGCGCCGACGAGGTGATGACCAGCAATCCGACGACGATCTCGCCGCAGGCGTCGGTCGCCGAAGCCGTCCGGTCGATGCTCGAGGCCCGCGTCAGCGGTCTGCCGGTGGTCGACGACGCCGGCCGGCTGGTCGGCGTCATCACCGAGGGCGACCTCCTGGCGCGTGCCGAACTCGGCACCGAGAAGAAGCGGGCGAAGTGGCTCGAGTTCCTGTTCGGACCCGGCCGTTCGGCGGAGGATTTCGTTCAGTCGCACGGCCGTCGGGTCGAAGAGGTGATGACCCGCAGCCCGTTCACCGTCCAGCCCTCGGCGGGACTCGACGAGGTGGTCGAGACGATGATCGACAAGCGGGTGAAGCGCCTGCCGGTGGTCGCCGACGGATCGCTCGTCGGCGTGGTGTCGCGCGCCGACGTGCTGCGGGCCCTTTCGGGTGCCTTCGCCGCGGTGCCGGTCGTGACCGGCGACGTCGGCGACGCCGAACTGGTGGAACGGATCAAGGCGGTGCTCGCCGGGCAGAGCTGGGCGCCGGCGACCTCGCTCGACATCCGCGCCGCGAACGGCGTGGTCGAACTGTGGGGGTCGATCCTCGACGAGCGCCAGCGCGAGGCAATTCGGGTGGCGGTGGAGAACGTCCCCGGCGTGACGTCGATCGCCGATCATCTGGTGTGGGTCGAACCCTTCTCCGGCACGGTGGTGAGTGCGCCCGGCGACCGCGAGGGCTGAGGCTCGCGACCGATCCCGACGTCGTATCGTCCGAGCGACCTATTGTCTCGCCTCGACGCCGGGGCTATTGAAGCCCCGACGGCGGTGGGCCGTCGCGCATGCCGGGCCAGCGAGTGCGGGGGAGCCGATGAGCGTTTTCGCCGATCAGCGCAAGACGATGGTGGACAACCAGATCCGCACCGTCGACGTCACCGATCACGCCGTGATCGACGCCTTCTCGACGGTGGGCCGCGAGGCCTTCGTGCCGGCGGAGTTGGAGGCGCTCGCCTATATCGACCGGCCCGTCCAGGTCGCGCCCGGTCGCTTCGTCATGCAGCCGGCGCCGCTCGCCAAGGTCATCCAGCTCGCTGCGCCGCAGCCGGGCGAGAAGGTGCTGATCGTCGGCGGCAACACCGGCTATTCGGCGGCGATCGTCGCCGAGCTCGGTGCCTCGGTGGTGATGCTCGAGGAGAACGCGGATCTCGCGGCCAAGGCGGAAACGGCGCTCGCCGGCCGCGACGTCGCCGTGGTGCGCGGTGCGCTCACGGCCGGATGCGCCGCCGAGGGACCCTACGATCTCGTTCTCTTCGACGGCTCCGTCGAAGTGGTGCCCGACGCCTTCCTGGCGCAGGTGGCCGAGGGCGGACGCGTCGTCGCGGTGGAGGGTTCCGGCCAGACCGGCCGCGCCACGGTGACGGTCAAGTCGAGCGGCACGGTGTCCTCGCGCTTCGTCTTCAACGTGCCGGCGATGCCGCTGCCCGGATTCGCGCGGGTGCGGGAATTCGCCCTCTGAGTCCGATCCCTCGATCGTGACATCCTGTTCAGGCCCGCCGAACGTGGTTCGCGCGGGGTGAGAGGTGACGTCCGGTGAGGACGTCAGGGCTGTTGCCGTCGTGCCGCAGGCGGGGGGAATCTCGCCGATCGAAGCGGCTCGCGGGCTTCAACGATTTGCCAAGCCGCCCATTTAACTGTTCGTTAGGGCGTTCGCTCGCGGTCGGCGATGAGAGCGCGCCGTCGATTCGTGGATCGATACGAGGAGTGTCGTCGTGCAGTTTCGTCGTGGGGTCATCGCCGGTTTCGTCGGCTCGATCGTTCTCGCCGGGTCGTCGGTCGCCGGCCAGGCGCAATCGTTGAGCGAAGCGCTGGCGCTCGCCTACAACAATCATCCGCAGCTCAACGCCGCGCGGGCCAACACGCGTGCGGCCGACGAAGGTATCGGCATCGCCGCGTCGGCCGGCCGGCCGAAGATCAACGGCTCCGGCAGCTACGGCCTGTCCGACACGCTGATCACGACGCGTCCGTCGTTCTTCGGCTCCTCGGCCACGCGTTATCAGCTCCATCCGATCACGACCTCCATCACGCTGGTGCAGCCGATCTATGCCGGCGGCCAGATCGAAGCCGGCAAGGGGCAGGCCAAATCGGCGGTCAGGGCGCAGCGCGAATTGCTGCGCACGGCCGAACAGACCGTGCTGCTCTCCGCGGCGACCGCCTTCATGGACGTGATCCGCGACACCGCGCTGGTCGGACTGCAGGAGAGCAACGTCAAGTTCCTCACCGAGCAGGTGCGCGCCGCCAAGGATCGCTTCGGCGTCGGCGAGGGCACGCAGACCGACGTGGCCCAGGCGACCGCCACCTATCAGCTGGCGATCTCGCAGCTCAACGCGGCGCGGGCGCAGCTCAACGCTTCGCGCGCCGAGTTCCGCCAGGCGGTCGGCAAGGATCCGGGCAAGCTCACCGGTGCCGACGCGATCGACAAGCTGCTTCCGAAGTCGATGGAAGGAGCGGTGTCGGCGGCGCAGTCGGAGAATCCGTCGATTCTCGCCGGCTCCCACAACGTCGACGTCGCCACCTTCAACGTGAAGTACCTGGAAGGCGCGCTGCTGCCCCAGCTCGGGGTGCAGGGCTCGGTGAGCCGCAACTGGGACAACACCAGCTACAAGACGATGAACGACGCCCGCATCGGCCTGCAGCTGACGGTGCCGATCTATCAGGGCGGCGGTGAATACGCCAAGATCCGTCAGGCCAAGGAGCAGCTCGGCGCGGCCAAGATCCAGGTCGATCTGGCGCGCGACACGGTGCGCGCCAACGTCGTCTCCGCCTGGGGCATGTTGCAGGCCGCCAACGCCTCGATCGCCGCCTATCGGGCGCAGATCGAAGCGGCACAGCTCGCCCTCAACGG
The DNA here is from genome assembly GCA_937873675.1 of uncultured Alphaproteobacteria bacterium. Lineage (GTDB taxonomy): Bacteria > Pseudomonadota > Alphaproteobacteria > Rhizobiales > Ancalomicrobiaceae > CALBKH01. Next base: position 3,164 of record CALMYM010000098.1, read on the forward strand.
CGTCATCGAGGAGCAACGCGTCGGCCAGCGGACGACGCTCGACGTCCTCAACCAGCAGACGGCGCTGATCACGGCGCGCTCCAACCTCGTCAATGCCGAACGTTCGCGCATCGTCGGGTCGTTCCAGCTGGTGGCGGCGGTCGGTCGTCTCGATGCCGACCATCTGCGGCTGAAGGTGACGACCTACGATCCGACGCAGCACTACGAGGCGGTGAAGGACAAGTGGATCGGCCTGCGCACGCCCGACGGTCGTTGACCCGAGGTGTGCGCGCGTCGTCGTCGGGGATAACTCGGCCCGGGCTGGTTCGATGCGTTTCCGGCCGGCGACTTCCCATCTATAGTATCCGTGTCGCGTGAGGCCCCCATCCCCTGGATGGTGGGGCCTCGACATATCCGGGCGTGGGGCGGAGGAAGTCATGGCCAAGGCGCAAGCTCAGGAACCCTCGATGGAGGAGATCCTGGCCTCGATCCGCAAGATCATCGCGGACGAGGAAACCGCTCCCAAAGGAGCGGCCGCGAAGGCGCCGGCGCTCGACGAAACCATCTCCGAGGACGATCTCGACAAGCTCTTCTCCTCCGCCGGCGACGACGAGGACGACGAAGAGGACGTGTTGGAGCTGACCGAGGAGATCGGTCCGGAAGACCCGCCGCTGGTCGAAGGCTTCGGCGAGGCGACCGACGTCACCTTCGCCGACCTCGAGGAGGCGAGCGAAGTGGACGTCGACACGGCGTTCGAAGCGGAGATCGAGCCCGAACCGGAGCCCGCGCCGCTTCCCGAGCCGGCACCGGCGCCGGTGATGGCGCGCGCCGTCGCACCGCCGCCGCCGGAACCCGCACCGGCGCCCGCGCCCGCGCCGCTGCGGTCCGCCCCGGTCGAGGCCGCGGACGTCGCGCCGTTGATCTCCCAGGCGACCGAGGGGCTCGTCTCCTCCGCCTTCAACGATCTCGCCCTCACCGTGCTCAATCGCGACGCCCGCACCCTGGAGGACCTCGTCCAGGACATGCTGCGGCCGATGCTCAAGGCGTGGCTGGACCAGAACCTGCCGCCGATGGTCGAGCGGCTGGTCAAGGCCGAGATCGAGCGCGTCACCCGCGGACGCTGACGTCCGCGCCGGCGCGCGGCGACCGGAATCGGCGAGACGAGCCGCGCCGTCGTCGACGATCCGTCACGACTTTTCGACGACTTTCATCCCCCCGACGACACGAAAGCGAAACGCGCGACGCAATCGCGACGCAACGTATGCGTGATCGTATGGCGCCTCGCGTCTCGATCGACGTCCGCCGGACGTCGCGAGATCGCCGTGTCTTCGCGGGGGAGCCCATGTCGCGCAAATTGATCGCGGAATTCTTAGGAACCTTCTGGCTGGTGTTCGGCGGCTGCGGCTCGGCGGTGTTGGCCGCCGCGTTTCCGCAGCTCGGGATCGGCTTCGCCGGCGTGTCGCTCGCCTTCGGCCTCACCGTGCTGACCGGCGCCTACGCCTTCGGCCCGGTGTCGGGCGGCCATTTCAATCCGGCGGTCTCGGCCGGGCTCGCCGTCGCCGGCCGTTTCTCGTGGAGCGAGTTCGTGCCCTACGTCGTCGCGCAGGTGATCGGCGCGGTCGCCGCCGCGGCGGTGCTCTTCGTCGTCGCCTCGGGTAAGGCGGACTTCTCGCTCGCCGGCGGTTTCGCCTCGAACGGCTACGGCGAGCATTCGCCGGGCGGCTACGGGCTCGTCTCGGCGCTGGTGATCGAGGTGGTGCTGACGGCGATCTTCCTGCTGATCATCCTGGGGTCGACCGAAGCTCGCGTTCCCGCCGGTTTCGCGCCGATCGCCATCGGTCTGGCGCTCACGCTCATCCACCTGATCTCCGTTCCCGTGACCAACACCTCGGTCAATCCGGCGCGCTCCACCGGACAGGCGCTGTTCGTCGGCGGCTGGGCGCTGCAGCAGCTCTGGCTGTTCTGGCTGGCGCCGATCGTCGGCGGTCTTCTCGGCGGCGTGATCCACAAGTCGCTGCTCGCTGAAAAAGCCTGAGTTCCGAGGCTCCCGAGGGGTCGGCCGAGGTTGACACCCCCGGTCCCTCGAGGTTCAACGGGCGCACCTCACAGGGCCGGCCTCCACGCCGGCCCCTACCTGCGGTCCGGAACCGTCATGCCCGAAAAAACCTCCGAGGCCGCCGCGGGCGAACCCCGCCTCTCCGCCGCTTGGGACGAGGCGAAGGCTTTCGCCGCCGGAGCCGGCGCCGAGCCCGGTGCGGCGCCTTATTCGATCGTCATCCCGCCGCCGAACGTCACCGGCTCGCTGCACATGGGCCATGCGCTCAACAACACGCTGCAGGACGTGTTGGTGCGGTTCGAGCGGATGCGCGGCAAGGACGTGCTGTGGCAGCCGGGCACCGACCACGCGGGCATCGCCACGCAGATGGTGGTCGAACGCCAGATGGCGCAGCGCCAGGAGCCGGGCCGTCGCGAGATCGGCCGCGAGGCGTTCCTCGAGAAGGTGTGGGCGTGGAAGGCCGAATCGGGCGGCACCATCGTCAACCAGCTGAAGCGCCTCGGCGCGTCGTGCGACTGGTCGCGCGAGCGGTTCACCATGGACGCGGGCCTGTCCGAGGCGGTGCTCAAGGTCTTCGTCGAGCTGCATCGCGCCGGGCTGATCTACCGCGACAAGCGGCTGGTCAACTGGGACCCGCATTTCGAGACCGCGATCTCGGATCTCGAGGTGATGCAGGTCGAGGTGAAGGGCGCCTATTGGCACTTCAAGTACCCGGTCGAGGGTGAGCCCGGCCGCTTCGTCACGGTGGCGACGACGCGCCCCGAGACGATGCTCGGCGACACGGCGGTGGCGGTCCATCCGGACGACGAGCGCTACACCGATCTCGTCGGCAAGTTCGTCATCCTGCCGCTGGTCGGCCGGCGCATTCCGATCGTCGCCGACGAATATTCCGACCCGGAGAAGGGCACCGGCGCTGTGAAGATCACCCCGGCGCACGACTTCAACGACTTCGAGGTGGGAAAACGCCACGGTCTGGCGATGATCAACATCCTCGACCGCAAGGCGCACATCGCGCTTTCCGGCAACGACGCCTTCTGGGCCGACACCGGTCACGGCCAGGACCTCTCCGGCGCGCCGGAGCCGAAGGAGGGCGAGGAGGCCGAGACCCCGGTCGCCTACGTCTTCGGCGCCGAAGTGCTGGAGATGCTGCTCCACGGCAAGGATCGCGACAGCGCGCGCAAGCACGTGGTCGAGGCGATGGCGCGGCGCGGGCTCCTCGACAAGATCGAGCCGAACACCCACACGGTGCCGCACGGCGACCGCTCCCACGTGGTGATCGAGCCGTTCCTGACCGACCAGTGGTACGTCAACGCCGGCGAGCTGGCCAAGGAGGCGATCGCCGCGGTGCGCGACGGCCGCACCACCTTCGTGCCGAAGAACTGGGAGAACACCTATTACCAGTGGATGGAGAACATCCAGCCGTGGTGCGTGTCGCGCCAGCTGTGGTGGGGCCATCAGATCCCGGCGTGGTACGGGCCGGACGGCGAGGTGTTCGTCGCTCACGACGAGGCCGAGGCGCTCGACGCGGCGATCCCGCACTATCTGACCCGCGGCGCGATCGATGCGGCCAAGGCGGCGGATCTGCGCGCCAACGGCGCGGCCGGCTTCCTCACCCGTGACGAGGACGT
>CALMYM010000099.1 GCA_937873675.1 uncultured Alphaproteobacteria bacterium
GCCGGGTGTGGTGGTGCTGGCCGCCGACGACGACGCGGGTGTGGCGATCCGGGCGCTGTCGCCCGGCGACGTGGTCACCGCGAGCGTCGTCGCCGTCGAGCCCGTCCCCGCCGGCCACAAGGTGGCGCTGAAGCCGATCGTCCGCGGCGCGCCCGTGTTGAAATACGCCCAGCCGATCGGCGAGGCGCTCGCCGACATCGCCGCCGGTGCCCACGTCCACTCCGACAACCTCGGCTTCACCGCCGGAACCGAGCGCCGCGCCGTCGCGGCGACCGCTCGTCCGCTCCCCGATCCCGGCCCCGCCACCTTCCGCGGCTACCGCCGCGCCGACGGCCGCGTCGGCACCCGCAACTTCATCGGCGTCGTCGCCTCGGTGAACTGCTCGGTCACCGTCGTCCGCCGCATCGCCGAGGAGGCGAACCGCACGCTTCTGCCCCGGTATCCCGGCATCGACGGCTTCGTGCCGATCGTCCACGGCCAGGGCTGCGGCATGTCGACCGGCGGCGACGGCCCGGCGATCCTCAGGCGCACCCTCGCCGGCTATCTGGCGCACCCGAACTTCGCGGCGTCGCTGCTGATCGGGCTGGGTTGCGAGGTCAACCAGATCGCCCTCTATGCCAAGGCCGGCCCCGGCGCGGCGATCACCGGCTTCGACATCCAGGACGTCGGCGGTTCGCGCTCGGCGGTCGAGAAGGCGCTGACGCTGCTCGAACCCATGGCCGAGGCCGCGTCTCGGGCGACCCGCGAGGAGGTGCCGGCCTCCGAACTGGTGGTCGGCCTGCAGTGCGGCGGGTCCGACGGCTTCTCCGGCATCACCGCCAATCCGGCGCTGGGCGCGGCGATGGACCGCCTCGTCGCCGCCGGCGGCACGGCGATCCTCTCCGAGACGCCCGAGATCTACGGCGCCGAACATCTCCTCACCGCCCGCGCCGAGCCCGAGATCGCGGCCAAGCTCCAGGCCCGGCTCGACTGGTGGAAGGCCTACGTCGGATCGACCGGCGCCTCGCTCGACAACAACCCCTCGCCCGGCAACAAGCGCGGCGGCCTGACCACCATCCTCGAGAAGTCGCTCGGCGCGGTCGCCAAGGGAGGCCGCAGCCGGCTGGTCGACGTGGTGCGCTACGCCGAGAAGGTGACGGCCCACGGCCTCGTCTTCATGGACACCCCCGGCTACGACCCGGTCTCGGCGACCGGGCAGGTGGCCGGCGGCGCCAATGTCGTGGTCTTCACCACCGGCCGCGGCTCCTGCTTCGGTTGCCGGCCGACGCCGTCGATCAAGGTGGCGTCGAACTCCGACCTCGCCCGCCGCATGGCCGAGGACATGGACATCGACGCCGGCCGCATCCTCGACGGCTCGGTCACGGTCGACGCCGTCGGCGCCGAGATCTTCGCGCGTATCCTCGCCGTCGCCTCGGGCGAGAAGACGAAGAGCGAGGAATTCGGCTACGGCGACGACGAATTCGTCCCCTGGCACATCGGTGCGGTGTTGTGACCCGCCCGTCGTCGCCCTCAGGCGGCGATCCCCATCCGCGTCATCGCCGCGGTGATGTGGTCGAGCATCAGTGCCGCCGCCCGCGTCTCGTCGTGATCCTCGATCGCCGCGACGATGGCGCGGTGTTCGTCGATGACGTCGTCGACGCGGCCGTGTTCGCCGATCGCCCGCACGCCCTGATAGGAGGCGTTGCGCAGCGCCGCCTCGAGCGATTCCACCACGTGGAAGATCAGCCGATTGCCGCTCGCCTCGGCGATGGCGAGATGGAAGGCCGAGTCGTGCCGGGCGAAGGCCGCGGGTTCGTCGACCGCCGCCTCCATCCGGCCGACGAGCGCCTTCAGCACCGCGAGATGGAGATCGCTGCGGTTGCGGGCGGCGAGCGCCGCCGCGCGGATCTCGATGCCGGTGCGAACCTCCATCACCTCGCGCACCGAATCGTCGACGATCTGCAGGGCGCGACGGAAGAAGATCCGGAGCACCTCGCCGTCGAGATCGCGGATCACCGCCTTCTTGCCGTTGGCGATGTCGATGATGCCGAGCGCCTTCAGGGCGTTGAGCGCCTCGCGCACCACCGGCCGGCTCACCCCCAGGCTCTCCGCCAGCACCGCCACCGAAGGCAGCGAGGTGCCCGGTTCGAGGCCGCGCGTCACGATCCGATCGAGCAGTACCTCGACCGTGCGTTCGGTGAGCGAGCCGTGCTCGAGCGGGGTGAGTTCGAAAGCCGTCATGGCCGAAGAGTGCCAGAAATCCGCGATCCGAACAACCTATCTGATAGGTTGACAGGTGGCCGATCGAGTGGGACCATGCACTCGGCTACGACGAAGGTGGGCGCGAGGACGCGTCCGCACACCCGTGGCGCCGTCGACGACGGCCGCGCCCGACGGTCGGTGAGATCTCCGTCGAGAAGACCGCAAGAAAGAGGATGTCCGCGATGAGACACGACCGCATGTCGGTATTGGCGGCGATGATCGACCAGGGCGTGATCCCGGTCTTCTATCATCCCGATGTCGAACTCTGTAAGAACGTGATCCAGGCCTGCGCCGACGGTGGCGCCAAGGCGATCGAGTTCACCAACCGCGGCGACTTCGCCCCCCACGTCTTCCTCGAGGTCGCCCGCCACTTCGCAGCCGCCGACCCCTCGGTGATCATGGGCGTCGGTTCGGTGGTCGATGCGCCGACCGCCGGGATCTACATCGCCAACGGCGCCAAGTTCGTCGTCGGCCCGCTCCTCAACCCCGACGTCGCCAAGGTCTGCAACCGCCGCAAGATCCCCTATTCGCCCGGCTGCGGCTCGGCGACCGAGATCGGTTACGCCGAGGAACTCGGCGTCGAGATCGTCAAGATCTTCCCCGGCTCCTCGGTCGGCGGCCCCGACTTCGTCAAGAACATGCTCGGCCCCTGCCCGTGGACCAAGATCATGCCGACCGGCGGCGTCGATCCGACCGAGGAATCGCTGACCAAGTGGTTCAAGGCCGGCATCGTCTGCGCCGGCATGGGCTCGAAGCTGATCACCAAGGAGATGCTCGACGCCAAGGACTTCGCCGGGATCGAGAAGAAGGTCCGCGACACCATCGCGATGATCCGCACAATTCGGGGGAAGTGAGATGAGCGAGATCCTGACCATCCGCAAGCCGGAAGAGTGCAAGTGGGACTGCGTCTCCCTCGGCGAGGTGATGCTGCGCCTCGATCCCGGCTTCGGCCGGGTGCGCACCACCCGCACCTTCCAGGTGTGGGAAGGCGGCGGCGAGTACAACGTCGCCCGCGCCATGCGCAAATGTTGGGGCAAGCGTTCGTCGGTCGTCACCGCGCTGCCGATCAACGATGTCGGCTGGCTGGTCGAAGACCTGATCTGCCAAGGCGGGGTCGACACCTCGCACATCATCTGGCGCGAGTTCGACGGCATCGGCCGCAACACCCGCGTCGGCCTGAACTTCACCGAGAAGGGCTACGGCCCCCGCGCCGCGCTCGGCTGCAACGACCGCGGTTATTCCGCCGCCTCGCAGATCGAGCCCGGTGAGGTGAACTGGGACAAGCTCTTCGGCGAAGAGGGCGTACGCTGGTTCCACACCGGCGGCATCTTCGCCGCGCTCGCCCCCAACACCTCCGAGGTGGTGATCGAGGCGGTGACCGCGGCCAAGAAGTACGGCACGGTCGTCTCCTACGACCTCAACTACCGCGGCCAGCTGTGGAAGAGCCAGGGCGGCAAGGAGGCGGCGCAGCGCGTCAATCGCGAGATCGCCCACCACGTCGACGTCATGATCGGCAACGAAGAGGACTTCACCGCCTGCCTCGGCTTCGAGGTCGAAGGCCTCGACGAGCACATCTCCAAGATCGACCCGGCCAACTTCAAGAAGATGATCGAGACCGCGGTCGCCGCCTACCCGAACTTCAAGGTGGCGGCCACCACGCTCCGCAACGCCAAGACCGCGTCGGTCAACGACTGGGGCGCGATCCTGTGGGCCGGCGGCCAATTCTACGAGGCGCCGATGCGCGAGAACCTCGAGATCTACGACCGCGTCGGCGGCGGCGACGGCTTCGCCTCCGGCCTCGCCTACGGCTTCCTGATGGACAAGGGTCCGCAGGCGGCGGTCGAATACGGCGCGGCGCACGGGGCGCTCGCCATGACCACCCCCGGCGACACTTCGATGGTCAACGTCAAGGAGGTCGAGGCGATCATGAAGGGCAAGGGCGCCCGGGTGATCCGCTGAGACGACGCCGGGTCGAGTTCGTTCGAAGACACGACGGGCCGCAGGGATGACCTGCGGCCCGTTTTCCATGGGGCAGGGGAGCCGATCCGCACCGCCGTGCGAGATGCTTCGAGACGGCCGCCTTCGGCGTCCTCCTCAGCATGAGGCGTCTGGAATTTTCTCGCCGAAAACAAGCGCTTCATGCTGAGGAGCGCTCGGAACGAGCGCGTCTCGAAGCATCGCGCGCCGGACCCGACGACCGGTGGAGATCGCGTCGTCCCGCGCGAGGCTGCGATCTCAGCGCCCTCGCGGCGTCAACCGCTTGGCCAGATGCACCATCGTGGCGGTGGCGAAGAGCGGCGTCGCGAGGTTGAGGATCGGCACCGAGAGGAGCGCCGCCGCCGCCAATCCGGCGAGGAACGCCGGCCCCGCATGGATCCGCCGGAGCCGCCGCGCCTCCTCGATACCGACGTGGCGGGCACTCGCGAACTCGAAATATTCGCGGCCGATCAGCCAGCCGTTGGCCAGCGTGAAGATGATCAGACCGGACCCGGCGAAGAGCACCAGCGGCAGGGCGACGAGATTGACCGCCAGCGACAGCGCCGCGAAGCGCAGCGCCGTGACGAGGCTCGGCCACACCGGCAAGGGTGTTCCCGGACGGTCGCCGGCGTAGTGCGTCCGCTCGACGACGTCGGCCACCTCGTCGAGGAAGAGGCCGGCGACGCCCGCCGTGATCGGCGCGACGAGGAAGGACAGCGCCACCATCAGCGCCGCGCCGGAGAAGAGGCCCGCGACCCAGCGCACCGCGGTGAGCCAATAGGGCAGATCGACCGGATGCACGGTGGCGAG
>CALMYM010000100.1 GCA_937873675.1 uncultured Alphaproteobacteria bacterium
CCGACAGGAGATGGTAGGTCGCCGGGGTGTGCGGGCAGTGGATCGAGATGACGTCCATGCGGGCGAGCATCTGATCGAGGCTCTCCCAATAAGTCGCCTCCAGCCCCTCCTCGACCGACGTCGGCAGGCGACGGCGGTTGTGATAGTGGATCGACATGCCGAAGGCCTGGGCGCGGCGGGCGACCGCCTGGCCGATCCCCCCCATGCCGATGATGCCGAGGCGCTTGCCGTTGATGCGGTGGCCGAGCATCCAGGTCGGCGACCAGCCGTTCCAATCGCCGTCGCGAATCACCGCCATGCCCTCGGCGACGCGGCGCGGCACGGCGAGGATCAGCGCCATGGTCATGTCGGCGGTGTCCTCGGTGAGGACGCCGGGCGGGTTGGTGACGGTGATGCCGCGGTTCAGCGCGGTCTGGACGTCGATGTTGTCGACGCCGTTGCCGTAGTTGGCGATGAGGCGCAGCTGCGGGCCGGCCTGGGAGATCACCGCGGCGTCGATGGTGTCGGTGACGGTCGGCACCAGCACTTCGCAGCTCTTCACCGCGTCGACCAGCTCGGCCTGGGTCATGGGGTGATCATCGAGGCTCAGACGGGCGTCGAAGAGCTCGCGCATCCGGGTCTCGACGACGTCGGGAAGACGCCGGGTGACGATCACCGAGGGTTTGCTCTTCGGCATGGACTGCTGCTCCCACCACGTTTCACCGTGCGTCCGCCGCGCGTCGCGAACACCACCTCGTCCGAAGGTCCGCCCGTCGGCGAGGGTCCGGCGTCGATACGATCGCCCGTTGAAGTGTCCTTAACCACGGCGACGCAGAGTCGTCGCGAGGCCACTCCCCGCACTTCCGTTCTGTCTAGCAGATGCCTCGCAAATGACAATTCGTCGAGGAACCTACCTTTCGTCTCGATCGGTGGCGACGATCGCAGGACGTGGTAGACAACCCGAAACGCCGAACGTCCCCATTCCGTCGGAAGATCCATGAATTTTCGTCTCCGAGCCATCGCCGCCGCCGTTCTGATCGCCTCGTCGTCGCTGGCCCCGCCCGCCGCGGCGCAACACGCCGTGGGTCCGAGCGGGCTGCCGCTGCCGCGCTTCGTCTCGACCAAATCGGCGCCGGTCAACGTCCGCCAGGGGCCGAGCAAGGACCACGAGATCGCCTGGACCTTCGTCAAGGCCGGAGTGCCGGTCGAGATCACCCAGGAATTCGACGTGTGGTTCCACATCCGCGATTCGGAAGGCGCCGAGGGCTGGGTGCAGAAGACCCTGCTGTCGGGCAAGCGCACCGCGCTCGTCACGCCCTGGGAGAAGAGCGGCCGGACGCCGATGCGGGAGAAGGGCGAGGCCGGCGCGCGGATCGTCGCCGAGGTCGAGCCGAACGTCCTGCTCGAAGTGGCGGAATGCACCGGGCGCTGGTGCCGGGTCTCCGGCGGCGGCGTCAAGGGGTGGATCGAGCAGGGGCGCGTCTGGGGCGCCTATCCGAACGAGGTGTTCCGGTGAGCGCGAGGGGTGAACCGGCGCCCGCGGCGATCGTCCGCGACGCCGAGGACGGCGATCTCGAAGCTGTTCGGCGCATCTACAACGTCGCCGTCGCCGAGACCACGGCGATCTGGAACGAGACCCTGGTGGATCTCGACGACCGCCGGCGCTGGGCCGCGGCGCGCCGGGCGCTCGGCTATCCGGTGCTGGTCGCCGAGATCGACGGCGAGGTCGCCGGCTACGGCTCGTTCGGCGATTTCCGCGCCTTCGACGGCTATCGCCACACCTGCGAGCATTCGGTCTACGTCGACGCGCGTTTCCGCCGCCGCGGTGTGGCGCGGCTCCTCGTCGCCGAACTGGAAGGCCGGGCGGCGGCGCTCGGCAAACATGCGATGATCGCCGGCATCGAGGCCGGCAACGCCGCCTCGATCGCGCTGCACGCCGATCTCGGGTTCGTCGAGGTCGGCCGGTTACCGCAGGTCGGGCGCAAATTCGACCGTTGGCTCGATCTGGTCTTCATGGAGAAGATCCTGGGCGGCTGAGGCCGGCCCGATCCATTGGTCGAAGAACGCGAAAATGTGACCGGAAACGGCCGGATCATCGACCTTCGCCCGATTGTCCGTATGTTCCGCGCATGCGATGCATCGCGCATGTCGCACCGCACCATAGCCAATCGGCTCGCCACTTTCGCCACCCTGCTCCACGACACGGTCCATGCCGAGAGCGACGACCTCTCGGCGAGCGCGGCCGCGGCGTTGACTACGCTCCGGCAGAACGGGCCGACCGCCATCCTCGACATCGCCCGCACCGTCGGTCTCACCCATTCGGCGACCGTCCGTCTGGTCGATCGGCTGGAAAAGGACTGGCTGGTGCGCCGCCTGTCGCGCAAGGGGCGCGAGGTGAAGGTCGAGGTGACGGCGCGCGGCCGCCGTCGTGCCGGCCAGTTCCAGGACAAGCGCATCGCCGCCGCCGAGACGCTGGTGGGGGTGCTCGAGGCCGACGAGATCGAGATCCTCGGTCGCGCCCTCGACAAGATGCTCGAGGTTCCGGTCGACGGCCACGAGAGCGCCGACCACATCTGCCGCGCCTGCGACAAGGACGGCTGCAGGGCGGAGAACTGTCCGGTGGAGGCGGCGGCCGAGCGGCTGGAGGCGGCGAAGGCCCAGCCGGCGGAATGATCGGACGTCCGGCGCCGCCGGATGCGACGAGAAGATGCGAAACGGGCGCCCGAGGGCGCCCGTCGTGTTTTCGTCGAAAGAGGAGAATTTCATACCGGAGGACCTCGGAGAGGACCGACGGTATTCCGCATGCGAATATTCCCCGCACCGACGCATGGGGAAAATTCGCATGTCTTCGATGGCCGGGTGCGTCGGCACCTTCGGCCATCGATATCAGGCGTCGCGGCCGAGCTCGCGCATCTGGTAGGCGGCGAGGTCCATCACCTTGGCGTAGGCGGCGGCCTGCTGGCGGTAGGCCTCGAAGCTCTCGTAGACCTCCTTGGCCATGGCGCCGGAGGCGGCGATCTCGGCCATCACGGCCTTGGTCTCCTTGGCCAGCACCTTGACGATGTCGTCGGAGAGCGACTTCACCTGGACGCCCTCCTTGTCCATCACCGGCTTCAGCGAGGTGATGTTGTGGGCGGTGAAGTCGGCATAGGACTCGGCCGCCGAGGCGTAGGCGGCGCGCTTGACGATGTCCTTCAGGTCGTCGGGCAGGCCGTCGTAGAGCTTCTTGTTGACCATCAGCTCGAGCGCCGGGCCGAACTCGAAGAACGACGGCATGTAGTAGTACTTCGCCACCCGGAACAGTCCGAAGGCGAGGTCGTTCCACGGACCGACCCATTCGGCCGCGTCGATGGTGCCGGACTGCATGGCCTGGAAGATCTCGCCCGGCGGCAGCAGCACGACGTTGACGCCGAGGCGACGCAGCACCTCGCCGCCGAGGCCGGCGATGCGCATCTTGAGGCCCTTGAAGTCGTCGACGGTGTTGATCTCCTTGCGGAACCAACCGCCGGCCTGCGGGCCCGACGAGCCGCAGTAGAAGGGCTGGACGCCGAAGGGCGCATAGGCCTTCTCCCACAGCGCCTGACCGCCGCCGAACCACAGCCAGCCCATGTGCTCGTTGGCGAAGAGGCCGAAGGGCACGCCGGTGAAGAAGTGGAACGACTTGTCCTTGCCCTGCCAGTAGTAGGGCGAGGCGTGGCCCATCTCGGCGGCGCCGGAGGAGACGGCGTCGAAGACCTCGAAGGGCGGCACCAGTTCGCCGGCGGCATAGAGCTGCACCGTCAGCCGGCCGCCGGACATGGCGGTGATCGAATCGGCGAGGCGCTGGGCGGTGACGCCGACGCCGGGCGTGTTCTTCGGCCAGGAGGTCGCCATCTTCCAGGTCAGCTTGGTGTCGGCGCGCACGACGGCCGGCGCGGCCAACGTGCCGACGGCGGCGGCGCCGATGCCGAGCAGGTGGCGGCGGCCGACGCCGCGATCTCGGGTGGAACGGGTCTCGTTGTCTTCACTCATGACGATCTCCCTGAGGCTCGGAAGTGGCCGAACCTCGCATGCCGCAGGCCCGTCAAGGTAGTCGTGGGAAACCCGATCCGGCAAGGCCGTCGCGCGCCTGGAATTCCGCTTTCCGGCACGGTGAAACGGTTTCGGTGGCGGCCCGGGATGGTCTAGGGTCGGTTCGAGATCTCGCCACTGCCGGACCCCCATGATCGATCGTCGCGCCGTCCTCCTCGGAGCCCTCGCCGCCACCCTCCCCGTCGCGGTTCCGGTCCGGGCGGCGGTGCCGACGAACGCCGACGTGGTGATCGTCGGCGCCGGCGCCGCCGGCATCGCCGCCGCCCGCCGCCTCGTCGCCGCCGGGCGCAGTGTGATCGTCGTCGAAGCGAGCCCGCGGATCGGCGGGCGCTGCGTCGCCGACACCGCCACCTTCGGCCGACCCTGCGACCTCGGCGCCCATGCGCTCCACGCCGCCGCGGCGACGCCCTTCCCGGCCCTGGCACGTGACCTCGGCATCGCGTTGCGGCCGAACGAAGAGGAGACGTTGCGGATCGGTCGACGTCGCGCCGGCGACGACGAGATCGACGCCTTCTCGCAGGGCATCGAGGGATTCGGCCAAGGGATCCAGGAGGCGGGGCGGCTCGGTATCGACGTGGCGGCGTCGGAGATGCTGCCGCGCGGCCTCGGATCGGTCGCCGACGTCGTCGCCTTCGCGGTCGGGCCGGCCGATTGCGGCAAGGATCTCGACCGGGTTTCGACCCTCGATCTCGCCCGCGCCCGCCGCGGCCCGTTCCATCTCCTCGCCGGCGGCTACGGCGCGTTCCTCGCCCGCCTCGCCGAGGGCCTGCCGATCGTCACCGGCGTCGCCGTCACCCGTATCGATCGGCGCGGCGAAAAGGTCGCGGTGGAGACCTCGGCCGGCCGCATCGACGCCGCGGCGGTGATCGACACCGTCTCGACCGACGGGCTGATGCGCGGCGGCATCCGCTTCGATCCGCCGCTGCCGGCCGATCAGGAGGATGCGCTGGCGGCGCTCACCCTCGGGGTGCAGGAGCGGATCGTCCTCGAGATCCCCGGCAATCCCTTCCGCTTCCGCGACGACGAAGACGTCTTCTTCGTCCGCCCGGGCAAGCGGACGGTGCGCCTCGCGGCCAACGTCGACGGCAGCGATCTCGTCTTCGCCGACGTCGGCGGCTCCTTCGCCGAGGATCTGGTGAAGGCGGGCGAAGCGGCGATGGTCGACTTCGCCGCCTCCCTGCTGGTGGAAAGTTTCGGCGCCGAGGCGCGCAAGAAGATCACCCGCAGCCGCGCCACCGCTTGGCGCAAGGACCGCTGGATCGGCGGCGCCTCGTCCTGCGCGGCGCCCGGCCACGGCGACGATCGGACGATCCTGCGACGGCCGATCGACGGAAAGGTGCGGCTCGCCGGCGAGGCGACCCACCCGACGCTGTGGGGCACCGTCGGCGGCGCCTTCCTCGAGGGCGAACGGGCGGCCGACGACGTGATATCGACGATCCGCTTCTGAGCATCACAGACCCCGGAGAGATCCCCCGTGCCCGACGAGACGCCGTCCCGCCCCGACCCGGTCGCCCGCGTACGCGCGAGTTTCGCCAAGCAGGGGCTGATGAGCCACCTCGGCGCCACGCTCGGCCGAATCGCACCGGGGGAAGTCGAAATCGTGCTGACGCCGTCGGATCGAGTGAGCCAGCAGCACGGCTTCGTCCATGCCGGCGCCGTCGCGGCGATCGCCGACAGCGCCGCCGGCTATTCGGCGTTGACCCTGATGCCCGCCTCGGCGGGGGTGCTCACCACCGAATTCAAGATCAATCTCCTGGCGCCGGCCGCCGGAGACCGGCTCGTCGCCCGCGGCCGGGTGGTGAAAGCGGGGCGGACGCTGACCCTGGCGCAGGCGGAGGTCTTCGCCGAAAAGGACGGCGGCTCGAAGCTCGTGGCGCTGTTGACCGCCACCTTGATGACCATCGAGGGCCGCGAGGGCATCGGCGACTGATCGCGGCGCGAAGCATTCGCGTCCCGTCGCTCCCCGCGGCGCGGGCGGCTGCCGCGACGACGGCGGACTCGGTGAACCCGTCCGCCTCTGCTACCTTGTTTCGAAAGATTCCAGTCGGGGATCCGTCCCGGAGATCCATCGGCATCGACGACGGGCGCCCCGCGCCGCGCCTAACGGGATCCGGCGGATCGCTTCGCGACGCCGGATCCGGCTCGTGGAAAAGGCCCCTGCACAGGCAGGGCTTTTTCCACGAACGGAACACGGAGTTCGGATGAGTTCATCCGAACTCCGGATCACGCAAGGGGACCACATGGCCATCTTCGGTTTCGGCAAGCGCCGCTTCTCCGACCTCGACGAGCAGGAGATCCTCGCTCTCGCCATCTCGGCGGAAGAAGACGACGGCCGCATCTACCAGACCTATGCCGACATGCTGCGCGAGCGCTATCCGGCGTCGGCCGCCGTCTTCGACGAGATGGCCGAGGAGGAGAACACCCATCGCCGCTGGTTGATCGAGCTGCACCGGGAGAAATTCGGCGAGCGCATCCCGCTGATCCGCCGCGAGAACGTCTCCGGCTTCTTCGAACGCCGGCCGGTGTGGCTGACCAAGCATCTGCCGCTCGAAACCATCCGCAAGGAAGCGCTGGTGATGGAGGCGCAGTCGCGGCGCTTCTACATCCAGGCGTCCAAGCTCACCACCGATGCCAAGGTGCGCAAGCTGCTCGGCGATCTCGCCGAGGCCGAGGGCGGCCACCTGTCGCTCGCCCACCGGCTCGGCCTCACCCATCTGCCCTCCGACGTGAAGGCGGAGGAGAACGAGGCGGCGCACCGGCTGTTCATCCTGCAATACGTCCAGCCCGGCCTCGTCGGACTGATGGACGGCTCGGTGTCGACGCTGGCGCCACTGTTCGCCGCCGCCTTCGCCACCCACTCGACCTGGGAGACCTTCCTGGTCGGCATCGCCGCCTCGATCGGCGCCGGCATCTCGATGGGCTTCGCCGAGGCGCTGTCGGACGACGGCGCGCTCTCCGGGCGCGGCAGCCCTTGGATCCGCGGCATCGTCTCGGGCGCGATGACGATGATCGGCGGCCTCGGCCACGCCCTGCCCTATCTCATCCCGGATTTCTGGTGGGCGACCGGCCTCGCCGCCGTCCTGGTGGTCATCGAGCTGTGGGCGATCTCGTGGATCCGCTGGAAATACATGGACACGCCGTTCCTGCGTGCGGCATTCCAGATCGTCGTCGGCGGCGCACTGGTGTTCGCCACCGGCATCCTGATCGGCAGCGCATGACGACGAGGCGAAAATGAGCGTGGGACCCATCGAGATCGCGGTGCAGCGCCTCCCCCACGCCGAGGGCCTGCCGCTTCCCGCCTATCAGAGCGACGAGGCGGCCGGCTTCGATCTCGTCGCCGCGGTGGCCGAGGATGCGCCGCTGGTGCTCGCCCCCCTCGGTCGCGCCCTGGTGCCGACCGGGCTGGTCTTCGAGATCCCCTCGGGCCACGAGGGGCAGGTCAGGCCGCGCTCGGGGCTGGCGCTGAAACACGGCGTCACCGTGCTCAATTCGCCGGGCACCATCGATGCCGACTACCGCGGCGAGGTGAAGGTGATCCTGGTCAATCTGGGAACCGAGCCCTTCACCATCCGGCGCGGCGAGCGCATCGCCCAGTTCGTCGCGGCGAAGGTGACGCGCGCCCGGTTGGTGGTGGTCGATGCCGTCGGCGAGACGGCGCGCGGCGCCGGCGGATTCGGCTCCACCGGCACCACCGCCGGCTGACATCGAGAGAACCACGTTTCTCGGGAGACGGGGACCACTCCGGTCGGACGGGTCGTACGTGCTCTTTCGGGCGTTCCTTGCGCCAAAATTTTCCGTAGATCGCAGAATCCTGATGTTCGCGAGGCTGGCGCGCCGCCGCCCGCCTTCCTAGGATCGCGGTCACGTAACCGCGCCCCGGTTCCGAACGGAGAAACATCATGAGCACGCCCAAGAAGCCCGGTCGCGGTCGCGTCTACGCCTCGATCACCGAGACCGTCGGCGACACGCCGATCGTCCGTCTCGACAAGCTGGCCGAGGCCGAAGGGGTGCGGGCCAACCTCCTCGCCAAGCTCGAGTTCTTCAACCCGCTCGCCTCGGTCAAGGACCGCATCGGCGTCGCGCTGATCGACGCGCTCGAGGCCGAGGGCAAGATCGGACCGGGGACGACGTTGATCGAGCCGACCTCCGGCAACACCGGCATCGCCCTCGCCTTCGTCGCCGCGTCGCGCGGCTACCGCCTGATCCTGGTGATGCCGGAGACGATGTCGATCGAGCGGCGCAAGCTCTTGAAGTTCCTCGGCGCCGAGCTGGTGCTGACGGAAGGCCCGAAGGGCATGAAGGGCGCGGTCGCCAAGGCCGAAGAACTCGCCGCCGAGATCCCGGGCGCGGTGATCCCGCAGCAGTTCGAGAATCCGGCCAATCCGGCGATCCACCGCGCCACCACGGCCGAGGAGATCTGGAACGACACCGACGGGGCCGTCGACATCCTGGTCTCGGGCATCGGCACCGGCGGCACCATCACCGGCGTCGCCCAGGTGCTGAAGGCGAAGAAGCCTTCCTTCCCGGCGGTGGCCGTGGAGCCCGAGGCCAGCCCCGTGCTCTCCGGCGGCCAGCCGGGCCCGCACAAGATCCAGGGCATCGGCGCCGGCTTCGTGCCGGGCGTCCTCGACACCCAGGTCTACGACGAGATCGTCACCGTCTCGAACGAGGACGCCGTGGCGACCTCGCGGGCCGTGGCGCGGCTCGAGGGCGTGCCGGTCGGCATCTCGTCGGGTGCGGCGCTGACCGCGGCGATCGCCCTCGGCAAGCGCCCGGAGAACGCCGGCAAGACCATCGTGGTGATCATCCCGTCCTTCGCCGAACGCTACCTCTCGACGGTGCTGTTCGAAGGGCTGGAGTGAGCGCGCGACCGAGGGTCGGTCTCTCTGGTCCTCGCGACCGCGAATGATATGGTGACGCGGCCGTCGCTCTTCCCCGAGCGGCGGTCGCCGTCGTCTCGGAACCACCGTGGAACGCCCATGACCTTCGATGCCCTCGAACTCGAACGCTACGCCCGCCACATCGTCCTGCGCGACGTCGGTGGACCGGGGCAGCAGAAGCTGAAAGCCGCGCGGGTTCTGTGCATCGGAACGGGTGGGCTCGGGGCGCCGATCGTCATGTATCTGGCGGCCGCCGGGATCGGCACGATCGGGCTCGTCGACGACGACGTGGTGTCGCTCTCCAATCTGCAGCGCCAAGTGATCCACGGCACGCCGGACGTCGGCCGTCTCAAGGTGGAGAGCGGGCGCGACGCCGTCGCCCGGATCAATCCGCACGTCACCGTCGAGACCCATCCGGCGCGCTTCACCGCGGAGAACGCCCGGGCGCTGGTCGAGGCCTACGACATCGTCGTCGACGGCTCGGACAATTTCGCCACCCGCTTCCTCGCCGCCGACACCGCGTTCGCCGTCGGCCGCGTCCTGGTGACCGCCGCGGTTTCCGAATTCGACGGCTCGATCACCACGCTGGCGCCGCATCTGCCCGGCCACGACGGGGCGCCCAACCCGAGCTACCGCTGCCTCTTCCCCGAACCGCCGCCGCGCGGCCTCGTGCCGGCCTGCGCCGAAGCCGGCATCCTCGGCGCCGTGGTCGGCGTGCTCGGCACGCTGGCGGCGACCGAGGTGCTGAAGCTCGTCACCGGGGTCGGCGAGCCGCTGTTCCGGCGGCTGCTGATGGTCGACCTTAGGTCGATGCGCTTCGAGACCATCGACTACCGCCGCAACCCGGCGACGGTTCGCCCGAGCCTCGGCTGAAGACACCTCAGGCGAAGAAGTCCTGCAGGCTCTCGATCGCCGCCTGGACGCCGCCCGCGCCGTGCGGGATGCTCAGCGATTTCAGGCCGATCTCGACCGCCCCGAGGGTGCCGAGCACCATCGGCGCGTTGGCGTAGCCCATGTGGGCGATACGGAAGGCCTTGCCGCCGAGATCGCCGATGCCGGAGCCGAGGATCACGCCGCAGCGTTCGCGGCAGAAGTCGCGCAGCGCCTGCGGGTCGAACCCGGGGGTGAGGATGGTCGTCACCGAATCGGAGCGACGCGCCGGGTCGGTGATGTTGAAGTCGAGCGCCCCGCCCTTCGCCCAGACGGCGACGGCGGCGCGGGTGGCGCGGGCGAGCGCGGTGTGACGCTTCCAGACGTGTTCGATCCCTTCCTCGAACAGCATGTCGAAGGCGACGCGTTGGCCGAAGAGGGCGTGAGCCGGAGCGGTGCCGCAGAACTTGCGATAGCTCTCGGCCATGTCGCGGGCGGTCCAGTCCCAGTAGGATTCCTTGAGATCGGCGCCCAGGTGCACCGCCTTGGCCTTGGGGCCGGCGGCGACGAAGGCGAGGCCGGGGATCATCATCAGGCCCTTCTGCGAGGCGGTGACCGCCACGTCGACGCCCCAGGCGTCCATCTCGAAGGGGATGCAGCCGATCGAGGCGATGCCGTCGACCATCAGAAGGGCCGGATGGCCGGCGGCGTCGAGGGCGGCGCGGATCGCCGGCACGTCGTTGACGACGCCCGAGGCGGTGTCGACCTGGACCATCAGCACCGCCTTGATGGTGTGGCCGGTGTCGGCGGCGAGACGGGCGCGGACGGCTTGCGGGTCGACCGCCTCGCGCCAGGAGCGCGGCATCACCTCGACCTCGACGCCGTGGATGCCGCAGGCCTCGCCCCAGCCGATGGCGAAGCGGCCGGAGGCGAGCACCAGCACCTTCTGCCCACGCGACAGCACGTTGGTGAGCGCACCTTCCCAACCACCGTGGCCGTTGGAGATGTAGATGTAGGTCGAGGCCGTCTCGGTGCGGAAGATCTTCTTCAGATCGGCGAGCAGGCTGCCGGTGACCTCGAGCAGGTCCTGGGCATAGATGTCGACCGCCGGCCGGTGCATGGCGGCGAGCACCGCCTCGGGCACGTTGGTGGGGCCGGGAATGGACAGGAATTCGCGGCCACGGGCGAGCGACATGGGAAGAACCTCGGTGGAAAGGAAACGATGCGAGCGGCGAGGATACGCAGCGTCTCCCCCCTCCCGCAACGCCGGCGGTGACGAGCCGTCATGCGGCTGGCGCGGATGCGCCGCGCGCCCAAGTCCAGGCGCCGCGGGCCTTCGGCCGCAGCCCTTCCCTCACATGCCGCGGGCCTTCGGCCGCGACTCCGCGATCACATGCCGCGGGCCTTCGGCCGCGGCAGGCGCGGCTCGGGGTCCTTCATGGTCTCGCGGTAGGGCGAGGCGCGGTAGACGCCGAGAATGCGGTAGTCGGCGAAGAAGCCGAGCTCTTCGAGGGCCAGCGCCAGGCCGCGTTCGCTCGGGTGGCCCTCGACGTCGGCGAGGAACTGCGTCGCGGTGAAGTGGCCGTCGACCATGTAGCTCTCGAGCTTGGTCATGTTGATGCCGTTCGTCGCGAAACCGCCGAGCGCCTTGTAGAGCGCGGCCGGCACGTTGCGCACCTTGAAGACGAAGGTGGTCATGATCTGGCCGATGCCGGGGGCGGCGCGCAGATCCTCCTTCGACAGGATGACGAAGCGGGTGGTGTTGTGCTTCTCGTCCTCGACGTCCTCGCGCAGGATGTCGAGACCGTAGATCTCGGCGGCCAGGCGCGAGGCGATGGCGCCCTTGGCCGGCTCGCCCAACTGCGCGATCTCGCGGGCCGAACCGGCGGTATCGGCCCCGACCACCGCCTTGAGGCCGAGTTCGCGCAGCGTGCCGCGGCACTGGCCGAGCGCCTGCGGATGGCTCTGGACGGTCCGCAAGTCGGCGAGGCTCGCTCCCTTCACCGCCATCAGCTGGTGACGGATGGGGAGGAAATACTCGCCGATGATGTGCATGTCCGACCGCGGCAGCAGGTGGTGGATGTCGGCGACGCGGCCGGCGATCGAGTTCTCGATCGGGATCATGCCGAGGTCGGCGGTGCCCGCTTCGATCTCGGCGAAGCAGTCCTCGAAGGTCGGGCACGGGATCGCTTCGAAGTCGGGATAGACTTCGCGGCAGGCGATGTGGGAGTTGGCTCCCGGTTCACCCTGGAAGACGATCTTCTTGCGGCCGGTCATGGCTGGTCCTTCGAGGTCGGTCGGCTGGTCGGTCAGTTGCTGGAGAGGATGGCGCGGGCACGCTCGAGATCCTCGGGCGTGTCGACCCCGAGCGGCACGGTGTCGACGATCTCGGCGTCGATGCGCATGCCGGCTTCGAGGGCGCGCAGCTGCTCGAGCTTCTCGCGCTTCTCGAGCGTCGAGGGGGCGAGGCTCACGAACCGGGTGAGCGCGGTGCGGCGATAGGCGTAGAGGCCGATGTGGTGATAGAGCGGCCCGTCGCCGTACGGGGCGGTGGTGCGGGTGAAATAGAGGGCGCGGAGCCGCGTCGGCCCGATCGGCGAACCGACCACCTTGACGACGTTCGGGTTGGTCCTCTCCTCCTCGCGCACGATCTCGGCGGTGAGCGTGGCGATGTCGACCGACGCGTCCTCGAGCGGGGCGACGGCGGCGCGTACCACCTTCGGCTCGATGGTCGGCAGGTCGCCCTGAACGTTGACCACCACGTCGTGCCGGCCGTCCGCGTCGAAGCGGCCGAGGGCTTCGAAGATGCGGTCGGAGCCGGACGGGTGGTTCGGGTCGGTCATCACCACCTCACCACCGGCCGCGCGCACGGCCTCGACGACGCGCGGATCGTCGGCGGCCACCACCACGGGGCCGATGTCGGCCTCACGGGCGCGGCGCCACACCTGGACGATCATCGGCTCGCCGCAGATGTCGGCGAGCGGCTTTCCCGGCAGACGAGTCGCGGTCATGCGCGCCGGGATCAACACCAGAGGAGAGAATCGAAGGGAAGTCATGGTCGGGCGGTTCGTCGCAAGGTCACGGAAGGGATTGCAGTCGAGGGTCCTTATAGTTATGGACAGTCTCTCGGGAAAGCACATAGTCTTTCCCTCCTCGTTCGAAATCGCAGGATCGGCTCCTCAGGGGCTCGGAACCGTCGCGTGCGCGTTGGACGAGCCATCTTCCACCCCGGGGCGGGTTCGGAAGTTGCGGCCTCGTGAGTTCGGCGGGAAGTGGAACACCGTCTCCCCTCTCGATCCTCGGCCGGATCGGTCGGAGCGGCTTCGGGGCATCGCACGAGCGGAGCAGCAATCGATGAACTTCCAGGACGTGAACAAAGGCATCGGCGCGCTTCTCGGCGCCGGCATCTGGGCGATGGTCACCGGCATGGTGTCGTCCATCATCTTCGCGCCGGAGATGCCGGCCAAGCCCGGCTTCGCCGTGGCGGTGGGCGGTGAGACCAAGCCGGCGGCCGCGGCGGCCGAACCTGCGGCCGCGCCGATCGAGGAGCGGATGAAGGCCGCCGATGCCGGTCGCGGTCAGAAGGGCTTCTCCAAGTGCTCGTCGTGCCACACCCCGGAAAAGGGCGGCGCCGCCAAGGTCGGCCCGAACCTCTACGGTGTCGTCGCCGGTCCGAAGGCTCACGTCGACGGCTTCAAGTATTCGGGCGGCATGGCCGATCGCGGCAAGGCCGGCGAGACCTGGACCTACGGCGATCTCGACAAGTTCCTGGCCGACCCCAAGGGTTTCGTGAAGGGCACCGCGATGGGCTTCGCCGGCATCAAGGACCCGGCCGATCGCGCCGACATGATCGCCTATCTGCGTTCGCTCTCCGACAGCCCGGCGCCGCTGCCGTGAGGGAGCTTGCGCCCACGATCTCGTGAAACCGTGAGAAGGCCGGGGCGACCCGGCCTTTTTCGCGTTTCGAGGGCACGAGGAAGCCGAGGATACTCGTCGCGGCATCGGCGGGGCTGTAATCTCGCCCGAATCTTTGGTTCCGATGTGTCGCCTCGCAGCTTCCCTTCCCCGTCGAGACCCGGAAAGCCCATGCGCCTGATCCCGACCGCCGCCTTCGCCCTCGGCCTCTCCCTCCTCGCCCTCGCCCCGCAACCGACCCGCGCCGACGAGCTGCAGTGGCGTCACGCCGCCTCGTTGATGGGCACGCCGAAATATCCGGCGGGGTTCGCCCATTTCGACTACGTGAACCCGAAGGCGCCGAAGGGTGGGCTGCTGCGTCTCTCCGAGACCGGAACCTTCGACAGCTTCAATCCGGTGCTGTCGAGCAAGGGCACCCCCGCTGCCGGGATCGGCATGATCTACCAGCAGTTGATGACGGCGTCGCTCGACGAGGTGTCGACCGAATACGTCGAGATCGCCGATGCGCTGAAGTACCCCGACGACTTCTCCTGGGTGACCTATCGACTGAACCCGCGTGCGCGCTGGCACGACGGCAAGCCGATCACGCCGGAAGACGTGGTGTGGTCGTTCGATGCGATCAAATCGGTCAATCCGGGCCAGGCCTTCTACTACCAGCACGTGGTCAAGGCGGAGGTGACGGGCGAGCGCGAGGTGACCTTCACCTTCGATCAAGCGGGCAATCGTGAACTGCCGCACATCGTCGGCCAGTTGACGGTGCTGCCGAAGCACTGGTGGACGGCGACCGGCGCCGACGGCAAGCCGCGCTCGATCGCGGAGACGACGCTCGAGCCGCCGCTCGGGTCGGGTTCCTATCGGGTGAAGAGTTTCGATGCCGGTCGCACCGTCGCCTACGAGCGGGTGAAGGACCACTGGGCGGCGGATCTGCCGGCCCTCGTCGGCACCTCCAACTTCGACGAGATCCGCTACGAGTATTTCCGCGACGAGACGGTCGAGCTCGAGGCGTTCAAGGGTGACGCCTACGACGTCCGCCTGGAGAACACCGCGAAGAACTGGGCGACCGCCTACGACTTCCCGGCTCGCAAGGAGGGTCGCGTCGTCCTCGAGAAGATCCCGGAGAAGGGACGCGGCATCATGGTCGGCTTCGTGCCCAACCAGCGGCGCGAGAAGTTCCGTGATCCCCGGGTGCGGCTGGCGCTGTCCTACGCGCTGCCCTTCGAGGACATGAACCGCACCATGTTCTTCGACCAGTACGAGCGGGTGTCGAGCTACTTCTATCCGACCGAACTCTCGGCCACCGGTCTTCCGGACGCGGCGGAAATCGCCATCCTGAAAGAGGCGGAGAAGGCCGGGCCGATCCCGCCGGAGGTCACCACCGAGGTCTTCGCCAATCCGGTCTCCACCGACGGGCGAACGGAGCGCGCCAACCTCAAGGCGGCGCTCGATCTCTTCGCCGCGGCGGGCTGGGTGAACAAGGGCGGCAAGCTCGTCGATGCCAAGGGCGAGCCCTTCCGCATCGAGTTCCTGATGAACGGGCCGAATTTCGAGCGGGTCGGCGTTCGTTACCGCGAACAGCTCGCCAAGATCGGCGTCGATCTCACCATTCGTTCGGTCGACAGCTCGCAATACGTCAACCGGGTGCGCAATCGCGACTACGACATGATCTACTCCGGCTGGGCCGAGAGCCTGTCGCCGGGCAACGAACAGCTCAACTACTTCGGCTCGGCGGCGGCGGATCGCGAGGCGTCGCAGAACTACGCCGGCATCCGCAATCCGGCGGTCGACGCGCTGATCAAGCGGGTGATCTTCGCCAAGGACCGGGCCGAACTGGTCGCCGCCAGCCGGGCGCTCGACCGGGTCCTCTTGTGGAACCACTACATCGTCCCGGGTTGGACGCTCGCCGCCACCCGCATGGCGCGCTGGGATCGCTTCTCCCATCCCGATCCGCTGCCCCACTACTCCACCGGCTTCCCGACGACCTGGTGGTACGACGAGGCCAAGGCGGCCAAGACCGGGGCGGCGAAGTGAACGACGACACGCGCCGCCCGGCGCATCCCATCGCTTCCCGTCCGTCGCGTCGCGCGGTGGTCGCCGGCGGTCTCGCCGCGGCGCTGGCGCCGACTCTCCCGGCACTCGCTTCGGCCGCACCGCCGAGCGGTCGGCGGCACGGCCTGTCGACCTTCGGCGACCTCAGATATCCGGCCGACTTCGCCCATTTCGACTGGGTGAACCCGGCGGCGCCGAAGGGCGGACGGCTCATCACCGTGCCGGGGACGTGGTCGACCAATCAGAACCCGCAGACCTTCAACTCGTTCAACGACCTGATCCTCAAGGGCGACGCCGCCGTCGGGCTCGGGCTGACCCACGCCAGCCTGATGGTGCG
>CALMYM010000101.1 GCA_937873675.1 uncultured Alphaproteobacteria bacterium
GGGAAGGGGGTCGAAAAGGCCCCGGGCGGCGGCGCCTCCGCGGCGTCGCCGTGTCTTGCGGGGGCGGCATCGCGATGGTACCAATATACTGGTCGACTAGTCGACAAATGCCGATCTCGAGAATCGCCGCGAACACGCGGACCTTCCCGGAGTGGAGGGGCGCGTCGACGTCGTACCGATCGAGAAACATCCGCAGCGACCGCTCGAAGTGGAGATCGATGTCGCGACCGGGAACGCGGGGCGACGGGACCCGCTCGTGATGCAAGAAATCCGAGCTCGGACGGATCGCGTCGACCCTGGACGAGCGATCGGAACCGGGCGGATCCATGGAGGACGACCAGATGACGAATACCCCTCGGATCTCGCGGCGCGGCTTCGGCGCCGGTCTCCTGGGTGCCGGTGCGGCGCTCACCGTCGGCGGGCTCGCGCGCCCGGCGATCGCCCAGTCGGCGACCGTGCTCAAGCTCGGCCATCTCGGCAACGAGGAGAACGTCTGGCACAAGGCGTCGGTCAAGTTCGCCGAAGAAGTCGCCGCCCGCACCAAGGGGGCGGTCGAGGTGAAGGTGTTCCCCAACGAGCAGCTCGGTAAGGAGACCGATCTGATCAAGGGGCTGCAGCTCGGCACCGTCGACTTCACCATCTCCGGTGAATCGCTGCAGAACTGGGCGCCGGCGGCGGCGCTCCTCGCGGTTCCCTACGCCATCCGCGACATCGCTCATCTCGACAAGGTGGTCGACGGCGCGGTCGGCGCCAAGATCGCCGCCTCGATCGAGGAGAAGACCGGTCTCCTGCCGCTCACCTATTTCGCTCGCGGCCCGCGCGAACTCACGTCCAACCGGCCGATCGCCAAGCCGGAGGACCTGAAGGACATGAAGCTGCGCGTGCCCAACGTGCCGCTGTTCGTCAAGGTGTGGGAGGCGCTCGGCGCCAAGCCGACACCGATGGCCTTCTCCGAGGTGTTCACCTCGCTGCAGAACGGCACCATCGAGGGTCAGGAGAACCCGCTGGCGCTGATCAAGTCGGCGAGCTTCTTCGAAGTGCAGAAATACGTGAACCGCACCGACCACGTGATCAGCTGGATCTATCTGGTCGGCGGATCCAAGAAGCTGGCCAAGTTGCCGGCGGAGCACCAGAAGGCGATCCGCGAGGCGGCGAAGGTGGCGCACGACTACGAGCGCGGCCTGTTCCTCGCCGACGAAACCAAGCTCGAGGCCGAACTCAAGGCCAAGGGCATGACCTTCGTCGAGGCCGACAAGGCGGCCTTCGCCGCCAAGGCGCAGGCGGCGGTCGACGCGGCGCTTTCGGCCGAGATCAAGCCGCTCTATCAGGAGATCCTCGCCACCAAGTGACGAGGCGCGCGGGCGGCGGCAGGTCCGCCGCCCGCACGACGTTTTCCATCTCCGAGGGGTCGGTGCGATGAGACGGATCTTCGGCGCACTGGTGACGGCGATGCTGGCGGTGTGCCGGGTCGGGACGCTGGTGAGCTTCCTGGTGTTGATCACGGTGGTGACGATCCAGATCCTGGGCCGGTTGCCCGGCTTTCCCTCTCCGGCCTGGACGGAGGAGGTGGCGCGGTTCGCCCTCGTCCATCTCGTCGCCTTCTGCTGCGGCATCGCCCTCTTCCGCGGCGAGCTGGTCGCCGTCGACATGTTCGTCGCGCCGCTGCCGGAGAAGATCCGCCACGTCGTCGCGAGGTTCGTCGACGTCGCGGTGCTGGTCTTCTGTCTCGCCATCCTGCCCGGCGCCTGGGACTACGTCGCCGGGTCGATCGGTGAGCGGGCGCGGTCGCTCGATGTGCCGATGGTCCTCGTCTACGTCGTGACGCTGATCATTCCGGTGTCGCTCGCCTTCTTCTCGGTCGCCCGGCTCCTCGGCTTCGCGCCGGAGACCGCGCCGGCCGGGCACGGGGAGACGGTCTGATGCTGATCGCCGCGCTCTTCGGTGTCTTCGCCTTCTGCCTGATCCTCGGCGCGCCGATCGGCATCGCCCTGGGGCTGTCGTCGGTCGTCTATCTGTGGCTCGCCGACATCGGGCTGGCGGTGGTTCCCCAGTACATGTTCGCCGGCATGGACAGTTTCGTGCTGCTGTGCATCCCCGGCTTCGTGCTCGCCGGCAATCTGATGAACGGCGGCGGCATCACCGATCAGATCGTCCGCTTCGGCAATTCGGTGGTCGGTCACGTGCGCGGCGGGTTGGCGCTGGCCAACGTCATCGGCTCGATGATCTTCGCCGGCATCTCCGGCACCGCCGTCGCCGAGACCGCGTCGATCGGCGCGGTGATGATCCCGGCGATGAAGAAGTCGGGCTACGACGCCCCCTTCGCCGCGGCGGTGACGGCGGCGGCCTCGACCGTCGGGCCGATCATCCCGCCGAGCGTGCCGATGATCATCGTCGGCACGCTGACCGGCCTCTCCGTCGGCAAGATGTTCCTCGCCGGGGCGGTGCCGGGGCTGCTGCTCGGCGTCGGCATGATGATCACGGTGGCGATCCTGTCGCATCGCCGTGGGTACCCCAAGGGGGTGTGGCAGGGCTTCGGCCACGTCTTCGTCACCTCGAAGGCCGCCATCTGGGCGATCCTGATGACGGTGATCATCCTCTACGGCATCGTCGGCGGCGTCTTCACCCCGACCGAAGCCTCGGTGGTCGCCGCCCTCTACGCCTTCGTCGTCGGGCTCTTCGTCTACAAGGGCTTCCGCCTCGCCGACCTGCCGCGCATCCTGGTGGAGAGCGCCATCGGTTCGGGGGCGCTGGTGCTGCTGGTCGGGCTCGCCAACGTCTTCGGCTGGATCCTCACCTCCGAGCAGATCCCGCAGACCATCGCCGCGGCGATGCTGTCGGTGACGACCAACAAGTATCTGATCATCCTCCTGATCAACATCCTGCTCTTGATCGTCGGCACCTTCATGGAGACGATCGCGGCGCTGATCATCCTGTTCCCGCCGCTTCTCGCGGTGGCGGTGAAGGTCGGCATCGATCCGATCCACTTCGCCATCTTCGCCGTCCTCAATCTGATGATCGGGCTGACCACGCCGCCGGTCGGTGTGTGCCTGTTCGTCGCCGCCAACATCGCCAAGATCGACATGGGGAAGATCAGCCGAGCGATCGTGCCCTTCCTGATCTGCAACATCCTGGTGCTGTTTCTCGTCTCCTACGTCCCGGCGATCTCGCTGTGGCTGCCGAGCCTCTTCTACCGTTGACCGCGCCGATCCCGAGCGGCGCGCAGACCCCCGAGCGGCGGTGACGCCCTCGCGAATTCGACAGGAGATACCCCATGGAACAGACGTGGCGTTGGTTCGGTCCGAACGACACCGTTCCTCTCTCCCACATCACCCAGGCCGGCGCCACCGGCGTGGTGACGGCGCTGCACGAGATCCCCTACGGGGTGGTGTGGAGCCGCGAGGCGATCGAGGAGCGCAAGCGGTTGATCACCGCGGACCCGTCGCTGGGCTTGCGGTGGAGCGTGGTCGAGAGCCTGCCGGTTCACGAGCGCATCAAGATCGGCGAGGGCGACCTCTCCGAGCTCTTCGAGAACTACCGTATCTCGATGCGCAACCTCGCCGAGGCCGGGGTTCACACCATCTGCTACAACTCCATGCCGGTTCTCGATTGGACGAGGACGGGGCTGCCCCATCGCCTCT
>CALMYM010000102.1 GCA_937873675.1 uncultured Alphaproteobacteria bacterium
CCCGGGGGGGGGGGGGGGGAGGCGCTCGCCACCCTCGAAGGCGCCCGCGCCGCCCGCACCGCGCCCGAGATCTCCGAGGCCGCCGTGCTCGCCGCCCTGGCGCTCGCCCCCGACGACCTCGCGGTGCGCATGGCCGCCTACAAATTCTATTTCTACGGTGCCCGCCTCGCCGAGGCCCTGCCTCACGCAGCCTGGACCGTCGCCCACGCCGCCCGCGCCCTCGCCCTGCCCGAGGACTGGCGCCGGATCGAGCCGGGATCGGCCGCCTTCGACACGCTCGACGAAGGACCCCGTCTCCTCCTCCAGTCGCTCCTCGCCTGGGGCTACTGCAAGGCGCGCCTCGGCGAACTCGCGGACGGCATCGAAGCGATGACGAAGGTCGCCGCGCTCGATCCGCACGACCGCTTCGGCGCCGCCCGCCTCGCCGACGTCGTCCGCCGCGAGGGCCGCGACGACGAGGACGGATGACGTCTCGGCCCTCTCCCCTCGCCGCCCGCGTCTCAGCCGAAACCACGCGCCACTCGACATCGGTCAAGTCGCTCCGCCCCGTCCGGTGGCATTCTGAGGAAAACATAGACGGGCGATCGAACTTCCGTGACCGACCTCTCCTCCTCTCCCCCCGCCCCCCGTCCGCGTGGCGACACGCTGCCGGGAAACCCGATGATGTGGCTGCTGATCGCCGCCGAGCTTCTGGTCTTCGGCGCCGCGCTCCTCGGCTACGCCGGGTCTCGCGCCCTCGACCCGGTCGGCTTCGCCGCCGCCCAGGACGGGCTCGACCGCCTCGCCGGCACGATCAACACCGCGGTGCTGCTGACCTCCGGCCTCTTCGCCGCCCTCGCCACCGAGGCGCGTCGACGCGGCGAGCGCGGGCGCACCCGCCTGCTCCTCACCATCGCCGCCCTGATCGGTTCGATCTTCCTGGTGGTGAAGGCGCACGAATACGCCGTCGAGATCGCCGCCGGCAACGGCCTCGACACCTCGACCTTCCACACCCTCTACTTCCTGATCACCGGCTTCCACGCCGTCCACGTGATCTTCGGCATCGTCATCCTCGGCATCGTCATGATCTTCGACGACCTCGAGCACGTCGAGACCGGCACCGCCTTCTGGCACATGGTCGATCTGGTCTGGGTGGTGGTCTTCCCCACCCTCTACCTGTTGCGCTGAGGAGGGGCCGATGCATCCCGAAACACGCCACCTCGTTCTCACCTGGGCCATCCTCATGGGACTGACCACGGCACTCGGCTTCGCCGGCGACGTCCTTCACGCCTCCCGCCTCGGCGTCGCCTTCCTCGCCGTCATCGGCGTCGTCACGCTGGTCAAGGCGCGGCTCGTGCTCGCCCGCTACCTGAGGCTGGAAACGGCGCCCGGCTTCCTCTCCGGCTTCACCGGGGCCCTCTCGGTCACCGTGGCGCTGATCGTCCTCTCCTTCGCGGTGATCCACCAGCCGCTCGTCGCCAAGCCCTTCACCGGCGCGCCCGTCGAGCGGTCGGCGCCGAAGCACTGACACCGAGCCGGCGAAGGCGAACCCGAACGGGCGTCGGCCGGTCGGGCCGTGACGCCGATGAACTTCGAACGAGTGCGAAGTTCATCGGCCGCGTACGAGGACGGCTCACTTCGGCTCGAGCGTCCAGGAAACGGGCCGCCGCGCGCCCTTCGCCGTCATCAGCCCGCGTGCCCGGTCGCCGATCAGGGTGCCGCGATAGCGCTGGACGCAGGTCGTCCGCGCCTCGCACAGCCGCCGGAAGAAGATCGACCGGCCGAGGATGCGGCCGTCGACGATCGGCTCCTTCGGCCGCCCCGGCCGAGCCGGATCGGTGAAGCCGGAGAAGCGCATGCCCTTCACCGTGAGATCGACGACGGCGACATCGGTTCCGGTCCGCAACTCGTAGCGCCCGGTGACGAAGCGGCCGGTTCCGAAGGGACCGCGGCCGGCGACGCCGGGCTGGCCCGTACCCACCTTCTGGACGACGCAGCGGATGGTGATCGGCGCACGCACACAGCCGAAGGCGTTGTAGGCGACCGTCGCCCCACCGGTGAAGGGTCCCCCCGCCGGCCGGCCGCAGGCGTCTTCCGCCGGATAGGCGCAGCCCCGCAGCGTCGTGTGGGTGAGCTGCGACATCCAGGGTCCGTCGACCTGCCGCCAATAGGCTTCGTAGTCGCCGCGCGGCAGGCTCGTGGGCGGGGTCGACCCAGCGACCTGCGCCGCGGCCTGCGTCACCGAGCCGACGGCGACGAGCAGTCCGACCAGGATCGCACCGAGTGTCCTCATTCCCGCCTCCCGGCCTTCTCCCGTGTCGCTCATGATCGAATATTAGCCCGACCGCCGAGGAATGCCACGTCGACGGCGACGGTTCCGCGACGGTTTCGCGACATCGATTCCCGTTGACCTCGGCCCTCGCCTCTGATTTGTGATCACCTTCGCGCGCGCGTGCGAACTAGAGACACGCGCCCTCGGCTTTCCCGGGCGTTTCGACGCCGCCTCACGGAGTGACGAAGAATGACGACTTGGCCGATCTACGGCGAGATCACCGGCCCCATCGTGATGATCGGCTTCGGCTCGATCGGCCGCGGCACGCTGCCCCTGATCGAACGTCACTTCACCTTCGACAAGTCGCGCCTCGTGGTCATCGACCCCTCCGACGCCGATCGCAAGCTGGTCGACCAGCATGGTTACGCCTTCGTCCATCAGGCGGTGACGAAGGCGAACTACCGCGATCTCCTCACGCCCTTCCTCACCCGTGGCGGCGGCCGGCCCTTCATCGTCAACCTGTCGGTCGACACCTCGTCGCTCGACCTGATGAAGTTCGCCCGCGAGCTCGGCGCCCTCTACATCGACACCGTCGTCGAGCCCTGGCTCGGCTTCTACTTCGACAAGTCGGCAGGCCCCGAGGCGCGCTCCAACTACGCGCTGCGCGAGACCGTGCGTGCCGAGGCCCGCGCCAACCCCGGCGGCCCGACCGCCGTCTCCTGCTGCGGCGCCAACCCCGGCATGGTCTCCTGGTTCGTCAAGGCGGCGCTCCTGAACATCGCCAGGGACACCGGCGTGAAGGCCGACAAGCCGACCACCCGCGAGGGCTGGGCGAAGCTGATGCAGTCGCTCGGCGTGCACGGCGTCCACATCGCCGAGCGCGACACCCAGCGCTCGAAGAACCCGAAGCCGATGAACGTCTTCGTCAACACCTGGTCGGTCGAGGGCTTCGTCTCGGAAGGCCTGCAGCCGGCCGAGCTCGGCTGGGGCACCAGTGAGACCTGGATGCCGGACAACGGCCGCACCCACGACAAGGGCTGCAAGGCGGCGATCTATCTGCTGCAGCCCGGCGCCAACACGCGCGTCCGCACCTGGTGCCCGACGCCCGGCGCCCAGTACGGCTTCCTCGTCACCCACAACGAGTCGATCTCGATCGCCGACTACTTCACCGTCGGCGACAAGGACAAGCCGGCGTTCCGCCCGACCTGCCACTACGCCTATCATCCGGCCAACGACGCGGTGCTGTCGCTGCACGAGATGTTCGGCGCGGCGGGTGCCAAGCAGCCGGTCGACCACATCCTCGACGAGCACGAGATCGTCGACGGCATCGACGAACTCGGCGTCATCGGATACGGCCATGCCAAGAACGCCTACTGGTACGGCTCGCAGCTCTCCATCGAAGAGACCCGCGTGCTCGCCCCCTACCAGAACGCCACCGGCCTGCAGGTGTCCTCGGCCGTCCTCGCCGGCATGGTGTGGGCGCTGGAGAACCCGGAGGCCGGCATCGTCGAAGCCGACGAGATGGACCACGAGCGCTGCCTCGAGGTGCAGACCCCCTATCTCGGCCCGGTCTGCGGCTACTACACCGACTGGACCCCGCTGAAGGATCGCCCCGGCCTCTTCCCCGAGGACATCGACACGGCGAACCCCTGGTCGTTCCGGAACGTCCTGGTGCGCTGACGATCGTTCGCGCCCTCGCGAGACCCGAAAATGACGTGCGGCCGAAGAGAAATCTTCGGCCGCGCGTGCTTTTTCGCCCCCGAATGACCCGATCGCGTGAAATATCGCGGATCGCGAGGCATTCGAAATGACCGGTCAATCTTTCCTTCACCATCTCGGCCGAAGGTCCTCGATGGACCCCCGAGAGGTGACGGATATGAAGAACTGGTCGATCTCCACCAAATTCACCCTGTTGTTCGCCGCCGCGATCGCCGTCGCGCTGGTGTTCGGGGCGTTCAACATCTGGTCCGCCGGCCAGCAGGCGCGGCTCGACGGAGCCATGCGCCAGACCTATGCAGGTCTCGCCAAGGTGGAGAAGATCAACGGCCTGATCTACGCCGTGGTGATGGACAGCCGCGGCGTCTACATGTCCGAGGATCCGGCCAAGCTGAAGAAATTCGCCGACGGCATGGCCAAGTCGCTCGATCGGATGACCGCGACGGTGAGCGAGTGGGAGAAGGACCTCTCCCCCGCCTTGGCGCCGAAATTCGGCGAGATGAAGAGCCGCGTGGCGCAGTTCCGCGACTTCCGCACCGAGATGGCCAACCGCGGCATCGCCGAAGGCGCGGCGATCGCCCGCCAACTCGGCGACAACGACGCCAACCGCGCCGTCCGCTCCGCCCTCAACAAGGACCTCGAAGCGCTCGCCGGCGCGCTGGGCGCCGACGCCGGCGCCATCGCGAACGAACTCCACGGCCTCGACCGCCTCGTCACGCTCGTCGATGCGGTTCTGGTGCCGCTCTGCCTCGTCGTCGGCCTCATCGGCATCTGGACCGCCCGCGCCGGCATCGCCCGCCCGATCTCCCAGTTGGTCGCGGTCATGGGCGCGGTCTCCGCCGGCCGCACCGACGTCGACGTGCCGCATCGTGGGCGTCGTGACGAGATCGGCCACATCGCCGACGCGGTCGCCGACTTCCGCGACGCCGTCGCCCGCTCCGAAGCCATGAAGGCGTCCCTGTCGCAGGAGGGTCACGCCCGCACCGAGCGCCAGAGCCGCGTCGACGCCGCCGTCGCCGGATTCGACCGCGAGATCAAGGCGCTGACCGACGATCTGGCGAAGGCCGCCGCCACTCTCTCCGAGGCCGCTCGCGGCCAGATCCGCGATGCCAACGCCGCCTCCGACCGCACCCGCTCGGTCGCCGACGCCTCGGCCCGCGCCGCCTCCAACGTCCACTCCGTCGCCGCCGCGGCGGAAGAACTCTCCGCCTCGGTGGTCGAGATCAACGCCCGCGTCGGCGACGCCACCGCCACCGCCCAGGCGGCGGTCGCCACCGCGTCGCGTTCGTCGGCCTCCGTCCAGGGTCTCGCCGGTTCGGCCCAGAAGATCGGCGAGGTGGTCGACCTCATCCGCTCCATCGCCGAGCAGACCAATCTCCTCGCCCTCAACGCCACCATCGAGGCGGCACGCGCCGGCGAGGCCGGTCGCGGCTTCGCCGTGGTGGCGAGCGAGGTCAAGGCGCTCGCCGACCAGACCGCCAAGGCGACCGAGGAGATCTCCCAGCAGATCGTCCAGATCCAGACCACCGCCCGCGCCTCGGTCTCGGCCATCGAGGAGATCGGCGCGACCATCCGCACCATCGACGAGATCACCGGCACCGTCGCCGCCGCCGTCGAGGAACAGAGCGCCTCGACCGGCGAGATCGCCCGCAACGTCTCGCACGCCGCCCACGCCACCGGCGAGGTCGACCGCGACATCGGCGAGATCGACCACGTCGTCACCGCCACGGTGAAGAGCGCCGACGGTCTCCTCGGTCTCGCCGAGAACCTCACCACGCGCACCGCCGACCTCGGCCGGCGGGTCGACGGGTTCCTCTCCGCCCTCAGGGCCGCGTGATCCGCAGGGCACGGCGCGCGGCGATCCGCGCGCCGATTCTACCGCCGGCGTATACCAAATCGACAGAGATACCGATGCATAGTGGCTTCCGTCGGGTTCATCGGGGTCGAAAATGCGCGTTGTCGGGTCGTATCTGGGAGCAGCGTTGGTCTCGGCGTTGATCGCCGTCGGCCTGCTTTTCTGGGGTCATGCCGACCCGGCGGCACCCCACGGACCGCTCCAGGTGCCCGGTATGCTGATCGCCTGGTCTCCGGATTTCGCCATCCAGACCCGCCGCGTCGGCACCTTCATCGCCACCGCCGGTCCGGAGATCACGATGCCGCTGCGCCTGCTGGCGGCCACCGTCATCTTCCTGGTGCTGAACTTCGCCGCCCTGATTCTCTACGAGACCACCGACGACGCCTGGCGCGGCGTGCGGTTGTGGGAATCGCCGAAGCCGCTGTGGGCGACGCTGATCTTCACCATCATGACCTCGGCGCTCTACATGGCGGCGGTGCTGTGGGACGTCGCGCTGCTGCCCCGTCTCGCGCTTCCCCCCGAGGGCTTCGCCATGGCGGCGCTCGCCGGCGGCCTCGTCTTCGGTCTCGGCCGCCCCCGCCACGAAGCGATCGAAGACTGACCCTCCTCCGGGAGAGCCCGGATTTCGGACCGCACGACGCTTCCCCATATCGAGATGTGCAGCATCCGCATGGAGGAGGAAACGTCCATGTCGGCACGCACTCTCGCTCCGATGGCGCTCACCGCCGCGCTTCTCGCCGCGACGCCGACGCACGCTGCCGGGTTCTCGATCTCGTTCCGCTGGTGTTCGGGCTCGCCGGTGACGACGCTGTCCGGCGTGCCGAAAGGCACCGCCACACTCGTCGCGGAACTCGTCGACTTCCAGGCTCCGAACTACGACCACGGCGGCGGCAAGGTCGCCTACACCGGGCAGAAGTCGCTCGCCTGCGGCGCCTTCCCGCGCTACCGCGGGCCGAGCCCGCCGGCGCCCCAGGTGCACACCTATCAGTGGACGGTGAAGGCGCTCGCCGCCGATGGCCGCGTCCTGGCGACGGCCGCGGCGACGCGCAAGTTCCCGGAGAGGTGATCGCGCCCGATCACCCGCGGATGTCGATGACGCCGGCCTCGCCGTTCTCCGCGCCGAAGGCGACGCGGACGCCCGCCCCGTCCCAGGCGAGCGCCGACAGCGGCGCTTCGCCGGGCTTCCTCAGCAGCACCTCGGCGGAGTCGCCGAAGCGCACCGCCAGCACCATGCCGTCGTCGTAGCCGATCGCCACCACGTCCTCGGTCGGATGACAGGCGACCTGGGTGACGATGCGGTCGCGCGGTCCGAGCTGCAGCGGGTTCTTGCCCATCGGCCCGTCCTTGGTGAAGAACGGCCAGAGGATCGCCGCGTTGGCCCCCGCGGTGGCGAGGAAACGCCCCTTCGCCGACCACGAGACCGACTTCACCTTGGTCGGATAGCCGGTCATCCGCATGTGCTTCATGTCCTCGATGCGCCAGCCGTGCAGCGCCGGCTCCTGCATCGTGGTGACGAGGAAGCGTCCGTCCGGCGACACCATCACCCCGGTGTGCGCGCCCTTCCACGGCATGTCGACCGGCGCGCCCTTGGCGCTCACCCAGTGCAACATCGCCTTGTCGATGGTCGCCGTGGCGAGCCGCAGCCCCTTGGGCAGGAAGGCGAGACCGCCGACCGACTTCTCGTGCGGGAACTCCACCACCTCGCCGCTCGCCAGCCGGACCCAGGCCATGCGCCCGGCCGCGGTGGCGATCGCCCCCTGCGGGCCCTCCGCCAACTGGTCGAGCCACTTGCCCGGCTTCTCGAACAACGTCTCGACCTCGCCGCGCCCACCGGTGCGCACGACGCGGCCGTCGTCGCCCGAGGAGAGGAGCGTGCGGCCGTCGGCGGAGAACCGCGCGGCGAGCAGACCGCCGTCGTGGGCCTCTACCGTGAGGCCGAGTTCGCCGTCGCGGATCACCACCCGTCCGTCGCCGAGGGCGAAGACCGCCGCCTCGCCGAAGAAGCCGCAGGCGACTACATGGGCGTCGAGTTCGAAGGGTTCGACCGTCGCCATGGGTCAGGCCCGGCAGGCTTCGAAGCCGGCCTTCAGCGCCTCGAAGTCGAGGTCGCGGCCGATGAAGACGAGGCGGCTCTCCCGCTTCTCGTCCGCCTTCCAGTCGCGCTGGTGATCGCCTTCGACGATCATGTGGACGCCCTGCACGACGTAGCGCTCCGGATCGTCCTTGAAGGCGATGATCCCCTTCATCCGGCGGATCTTCGGCCCCTGTTCCTGGGTGGCCCGATTGATCCAGTCGAAGAAGGTCTGCGGATCCATGTCGCCGGCGGTGAGCGAGATCGACTTCACCGTCTCGTCGTGGTGGTGATGGTCGGAGGTGAGGAATTCAGGCTCGACCTCGAGGATGCGGGTGAGATCGAAGGCGCCGCGATCGAGCACCTGCGCCAGATCGACGGCGCAACGCTCGGTCTCGATGACGTGGGCGTAGGGGTTGATCGCCGCGATCTCGGCGCGAACCGTCGCCAGTTCCTCGGCCGAGACGAGATCGACCTTGTTGAGCAGGATCACGTCGGCGAAGGCGACCTGATCCTCCGCCTCGGGGCTGTCGCCGATACGCGCCATGAGGTTCTTGGCGTCGGCCACCGTGACGATGGCGTCGAGCCGCGTCTTGGAGCGCACGTCGTCGTCCATGAAGAAGGTCTGGGCGACCGGCGCCGGATCGGCGAGACCGGTCGTCTCGATCAGCACCGCGTCGAAGCGGCCCTTGCGCTTCATCAGGCCTTCGATGATGCGGCTCAGAGCACCGCGCACGGTGCAGCAGATGCAGCCGTTGTTCATCTCGAAGATTTCTTCTTCGGTGTCCACGACGAGGTCGTTGTCGATGCCGGCTTCGCCGAACTCGTTGACGATCACGGCGTATTTCTTGCCGTGGTCCTCGGTGAGGATGCGGTTGAGGAGCGTCGTCTTGCCGGCGCCGAGATAGCCGGTGAGCACGGTGACGGGGATCGGGCGGGAAACGTTCGTCATGTCTTTCCTCGGACGACGAACGCCCCGGCGGGTACCGGAGCGCTCGGAAGACGCGAAACCTCGGGACGGGCGACTCAGGAGCCGCTCATCGCCTTCGTGAGGAGCGTCACGTTGTGGCGGACCATATCGACATATGTGGGGGCCGGTCCACCCTTCGGCGAGAGGGCGTCGGCGAAGAGTTCACCGCCGGCTTCGACACCGGTCTCCTTGGCGATGCGGTCGATCAGCCGCCGGTCGGTCATGTTCTCGATGAAGACCGCGGTGATCTTCTCCTTGCGGATCTGCTGGATGAGCCGCGCCACGGCCTTGGCCGTGACCTCGCCCTCGGTCGAGACCCCCTGCGGTGCCAGGAAGGAAATACCGTAGGCGTCGGCGAACCAGCCGAAGGCGTCGTGGCTGGTGATCACCCGCCGCCGCTCCTCCGGGATCGTCGCGACCTTCTCTCGAACCTCGGCCTCGAGCGCTTCGAGTTCGCCGAGATAGGTCGCCGCATTGGCGGCATAGAACTCGCGCCCCGCCGGATCGGCGGCGGTGAGAGCGTCGCGAATGTTGGCCACATAGGTCTTCGCGTTGGCCACCGACTGCCAGGCGTGCGGATCGAACGCCCCGTGATCGTGATCCTTCTTGCGGCCGTGATCGTGGCCCTTCTTCGGACCGTGGTCGTGGCCCTTCTTCGCCGCCGGGGCGTCGTGATCGTCGTCGTCCATCTCGCGCGGCGCGATGCCGGCCGTCGTGGTGACGAGCGTCGCCTGCGTCCCCGAGGCGCGGGTGAGACGGGCCATCCAGCCCTCGAAGCCGAGGCCGTTGACGAAGACCAGCTTCGCCGCCGCCACCGCCCGCGCATCCGCCGGCGTCGGCTCGTAGACGTGGGCGTCGCCGTTCGGTCCGACCAGCGTGGTGAGCGCCACCCGATCGCCGCCGACCCGCGAAACGAAGTCGCCGAGGATCGAGAAACTGGCGACGACCGGAAGCTTCTCGGCCTCCGCTCGGGCCGGCGCGAGTGGCAGGACCGCGGCGGCCGCGAGGACCGCGGCGAGCACGAGGCGACGGGAGACGAACGGCATGGTGAACCCTCCTCGAAAGATCTCTCCGATCACGCTTCCAGATGCGGCCGCGTCAGACGCGCGACCATGAGCCCGCGCCGCCCGAAGACCAGCGACAGGATGTAGACGAGGCCCGCCGTCAGGATGATCGCCGGTCCTGCCGGCAGGCCGAAATGATAGGAGGCGAGCAGCCCGACGACCGCGGCGAGGGCGCCGCCGCCCGCCGCCACGCCGATCATCGCCGAGAGATCGTCGACCCACAGCCGGGCGCTCGCCGCCGGCAGCATCATCAGGCCGACCGCCATCAGCGTGCCGAGCGCATGGAAGGCGCCGACGAGGTTCATCACCACCAGCCCCATGAACACCAGATGGACCGGCGCGCCGGCGCGGGCGACCGAGGCGAGGAACACCGGATCGACCGATTCCGCCACCAGCGGCCGGAAGATCACCGCGAAGCCGAGAAGCGTCGCCGTGGCGATGCCGGCGATGAGGAACAGCGCCTGATCGTCGAGCGCCAACACCGTGCCGAAGAGCACGTGCAGGAGATCGACGTTCGACCCCTTCATCGAGAGGATGGTGACGCCGAGAGCCAACGAGACGAGATAGAAGGCGGCGAGCGCCCCGCCCTCGCCGAGCCCCGAGGCGCGCGCCCCCGCGCCCGCCCCCACCGCCACCGCGACGCCGGCGACGAGGCCGCCGATGGTCATCGGCGGCAGCGACAGGCCGGCGGCGAGATAGCCGATCGCCGCGCCGGGCAGGATGGCGTGGGACATGGCGTCGCCGGTCAACGACATGCGCCGCAGCATCAGGAAGACGCCGACCGGCGCCGCCGCGATCGCCAGCGCCACCGCCCCGACCAGCGCTCGGCGCATGAATTCGAACTCGGCGAAGGGCTGGATCAGCACGGCGTGCAGGAGGTCGAGCATCGAGGAGATCCGGAAGGCGGCGTCAGGCGGCGGGGCGATGGCAGATGTGGGCGTGGTCGTCGAAGGACTCGATCATCCGTCGCGCCCGCGCCAGATTCTCCTCGCCGATCACCTCGCCGACCGGGCCGAAGGCGACCTTTTCGCGAGCGACGAGCAGCGCGTCGCGCGCCAGCCGCAGGGCGATGTCGTGATCGTGCAGCACCATCACCACCGTCCGCCCCTCCGCGTGCCAATGGTGCACGAGATCGATCAGATCCTCGGTGGTCCGCCGGTCGACGGCGTTGAACGGCTCGTCGAGCAGAATGACGGTCGCGTCCTGGACGACGAGGCGGGCGAACATCGCCCGCTGCATCTGCCCGCCCGACAAGGTGCCGATCGCCCGCCGCTCGAACCCTTCGAGCCCCACCGCCGCCAGCGCCGCCCCGTCCCGGCGCCGCTCTTCGCCGCCGATACCGCCGAAGGCGCCGATGCGGCGCCACAGACCGAGGGCGACGAAGTCGAAGACCGAGATCGGAAAGGAGCGGTCGATCTCGGCGAGCTGCGGCAGATGGGCGATGTCGCGCGCCTCGAACCCGTGGAGGCGGATCCTGCCGCCGAGCGGCGAGAGGAGCCCGCCGATGCCCTTGAGCAGCGTCGACTTGCCGGCCCCGTTCGGCCCCAGCACCACCGTGGTCACCCCCCGGGCGAAGCCGCCGGTCAGGTGATGCACCGCCGGGTGGCGGTCGTAGCCGAGGGTCAGGTCGGCGAATTCGATGGCGATCGGATCCTGCGTGTCCATGACGTCCCTCACCCCGAGATCGGCGCCAGCGCCCAGGCCACCGCCGCCCAGATCGCCACCGACAGAACCGCGGCGATCCCCAGCCGCCCGGCGACGGAGGCGCCGATCAGCGAGAACGCCGGGGACATCGATGCCGCGCCGTGCCGGTGCGGTTCGGGCACCGCCGCGTGATCGACGTGGCCGTGCGCATGCGCCGCCCCGTGGTCGTGGCCATGGTCGTGCCCATGATCGTGGGAACGAGTGTGAACATGGTCGTGCGCGTGGACGCGGACCACCTCCGCCGGCGCGGTCGCCGCGGCAGGTCCGTCGGGCGCGCCGGAACGCGGGGTCGGGGAAGGATCGTGCATGGCGGATGTTATAACGTAACACTTCCCCGTCGACAAGCGCCGCGCCCTCCCTACCTGTGGTACGGACGAGGGTTCGAGCGACTGCCGACGTCCGGCGCCCTTCGTGTAGAGTAGCTTCAGAATCGACCGGGGATCTCCGACCGAAATGACCACGCCGCCGAACTCCGGGCCGACCGCCCGACCCGCCGATCATCCGCCGATCGAGACCGGTCGCGTCGGCGTCCTCCTCGTCAATCTCGGCACCCCCGACGCCACCGACTACTGGTCGATGCGCCGTTATCTGAAGGAGTTCCTCTCCGATCGCCGGGTGATCGAGGTGCCCAAGGCGATCTGGTGGCCGATCCTCAATCTGATCATCCTGACCAAGCGCCCGGCCGCCAAGGGCCGCGACTACGACAAGATCTGGAACCGCGAGAAGAACGAAGGCCCGCTCAGGACCATCACCCGCTCCCAGGCCGAGTTCCTCGGCGAGCGGCTCTCCGACGCGGGTGACCGTCTGGTGGTCGACTGGGCCATGCGCTACGGCAACCCGTCGATCGCCTCGCGCCTCGAGGCGCTGCGGAAACGCGGCTGCGAGCGCATCCTGGTGGTGCCGCTCTATCCGCAATACGCCGCCGCCACCACCGCCACCGTCGCCGACGCCGCCTTCGACGCGGCGAAGACCATGCGCTTCCAGCCGGCGCTGCGCATCGCCCCGCCCTGGCACGACGATCCGGTCTACATCTCGGCGCTCGCCTCCAGCCTGCAGGCCGAGATCGCCCGCCTCGAGCACGAGCCCGAGGTGATCCTCGCCTCCTTCCACGGCATCCCGCAGCGCTACTTCGATGCCGGCGACCCCTATTACTGCCACTGTGCCAAGACCATGCGCCTGTTGCGCGAGGCCACCGGCCTCGGCGAGGACCGGCTTCGTGCGACCTTCCAGTCGCGTTTCGGCAAGGAGGAGTGGCTGAAACCCTATACCGACGAGACGGTTGCCGCGCTGGCCCGCTCCGGCGTCAAGCGGCTGATGGTGATCACCCCCGGTTTCGCCGCCGACTGCCTCGAGACGCTGGAGGAGATCGGCCACGAGAACCGCGCCGTCTTCCTCGACAACGGCGGCGAGCGCTTCGACCTCGTCCCCTGTCTCAACGACACTCCGCTCGGTCTCGACGTGATCGAGACGGTGGTCCGCCGCGAGCTCGCCGGCTGGATCTGATCCGGATCGCCCGTCGCGGTTCGGACACGAAGACGTTACACTCTGCCGCTCGCTCCGGTGACAGGTCGACCGGGAGGGGCGGCGTACGGATCACGCCGCGGCGAAGGAGGCGGACATGACAGGTATTTCGCTCTCGGGTTTCGACATCGTCGTCATCGTCTTCCTGGCACTGCTCGTGCTGGTGTTCTTCGCCGGCGTGAAGACGGTACCTCAAGGCTACAATTGGACGGTGGAGCGCTTCGGCCGCTACACCCGCACCCTGACCCCGGGCCTCAACGTCATCACCCCCTTCATCGAAACCATCGGCGCCAAGCTGTCGGTGATGGAGCAGGTGCTCGACGTGCCGACCCAGGAGGTCATCACCAAGGACAACGCCACGGTCGCCGTCGACGGCATCATCTTCTATCAGGTGCTCGACGCCGCCCGCGCCGCCTACGAGGTGCAGAACCTCGAGCTCGCCATCCTCAACCTGACCATGACCAACATCCGTACCGTCATGGGCTCGATGGATCTCGACCAGCTCCTCTCGCACCGCGACGCCATCAACACGCAGTTGCTCAACGTCGTCGACGCCGCCACCGCCGCCTGGGGCGTCAAGGCCACCCGCATCGAGATCAAGGACATCGTGCCGCCGACCGACCTCGTCGCCGCCATGGGTCGCCAGATGAAGGCGGAGCGTGACAAGCGCGCCGCCATCCTCGAATCGGAAGGCATGCGACAGTCCGAGATCCTCAAGGCCGAAGGCCAGAAGCAGGCGCAGATCCTCGAGGCCGAAGGCCGCCGCGAGGCCGCCTTCCGCGACGCCGAGGCGCGCGAACGCCTCGCCGAGGCCGAAGCCAAGGCGACCGAGCTGGTGTCGCAGGCCATCGCCGCCGGCGACGTCCAGGCGATCAACTACTTCGTCGCCCAGAAATACGTCGAGGCGCTGAAGGAAATGGCGCATTCGCCGAACCAGAAGGTGCTGATGATGCCGGTCGACGCCACCTCGATCCTCGGCTCGGTCGCCGGCATCGCCGAGATCGCCAAGGCGGCCTTCTCGGAGGACGCACCGCGCCGCCGCGGCGCCGGCGTCCCCGACACCCGCGGCTGATCGGAGAGACCGACCATGCTCGACTTCCTCGAGACGCTGTTCCTGCGCTACGGCGCCTGGAGCTGGTGGGTCCTCGGTCTCGTGCTGCTCGCCCTCGAACTGGTGATGCCCGGCTTCGTGCTGGTGTGGTTCGGCGTCGCGGCGATCGTCGTCGGCCTCTTGGCGCTGGCGGTGAACTGGTCGGTGCAGACCCTCGCCCTGATCTGGGCCGCCGCTTCGATCGCGCTGCTGCTGGTCGGCCGCCGCTGGTTCCTCCGCGACGTCGGCCGCTCCTCCGAGCCGCTCCTCAACGACCGCGCCGGCCGCCTCGTCGGCCGCGTCTTCACGCTGGCCGAACCGCTCGGCGAGAACGGCGGCAATCTGCACATCGACGACGGGGTGTGGCGCATCCGCGGTCCCGTCCTGCCGGCAGGAACCAAGGTCGTCGTCCGCGGGTCGGAAGGCACCACCCTGGTGGTCGCCCCGGCCGACTGACGCAGACTCGAGGATCGGCGTGATGCCTTTGGCCACGCCGATCCTCGACAGCGGCCGATCCGCGATCGGCCGCGGTGGCCTCAGGCCACGCCGATCCGCAACAGATCATGCATGTGGACGATGCCGACCGGCCGCCCTTCGTCGAGCACGAAGAGGGCGGTGATCGACGACGTCGACAGGATCTCGATCGCCCGGGCGAGCAGCGTGTCGGGCCGCACCGTCTTCGGCCGCACCGTCATGATCTCGTCGACCGAGCAGGTGAGGAGATTGTCGGAGAGATGGCGGCGCAGATCGCCGTCGGTGATGATGCCGACGAGCAGTCCGGTCTCGTCGACGATGCCGACGCAGCCGAAGCTGCGGCCGGTCATGACCACCAGCGCTTCCTTCATCTTGGCGCCGCTCGCCACCAGCGGGATCGTGTCGCCGGCATGCATGACGTCGCGCACCAGCCTCAGGCTCGCCCCGAGCTTGCCGCCGGGATGGAAGATGCCGAAATCGCTCGCCGTGAAGCCGCGGCCTTCGAGAAGCGCGATGGCGAGCGCGTCGCCGAGCGCCAGTTGCACCACCGTCGAGGTGGTCGGCGCCAGCCCGTGCGGGCAGGCCTCTTCCGACTTCGGCAGTTCGAGGACGACGTCGGCGGCCCGCCCGAGGGTCGACCCGGCGTTCGAAGTGATGGCGATCAGCGGCACCTTGAAGCGTCCGGCATAGGCGATGATCGCCGCCAGTTCGGTCGATTCCCCCGACCAGGAGGCGGCCAGGATCACGTCCTCGGCGGCGATCATGCCGAGATCGCCGTGTCCGGCTTCCGCCGGATGGACGAAATAGGCCGGCGTTCCGGTCGAAGCCATGGTGGCGGCGATCTTGCGGCAGACGTGGCCGCTCTTGCCCATGCCGGTGACGATCAATCGGCCGCGCGCCGACAGGATCGACGAGACGGCCTTCTCGACCGCGGCGCCGAGGTCCCCGTTGAGCGCTTCGCGAAGAACCGCGAGCCCCCGGGCCTCGATGTCGACGGTCTTGAGAGCGGAAAGAAGAAAGGGCGTGGTCATATGTTTTCCGAAACGTTTTCTGCCGGCGCGACGACCGCGGCGGACCCCGCCACGCCGCCCGGCGACGCGCCTGTCTATCACTTTCGCCCGCCGAAGGGGAGGCGTCCGGGACCATGGCCCGGATGTCTCCCCTTCGGCGGGATAAGGAAGCGTTAACCATGGTCGTTTACCTTTCGGCAACCCACCGTCGATCCTCCGC
The DNA here is from genome assembly GCA_937873675.1 of uncultured Alphaproteobacteria bacterium. Classification (GTDB taxonomy): domain Bacteria; phylum Pseudomonadota; class Alphaproteobacteria; order Rhizobiales; family Ancalomicrobiaceae; genus CALBKH01. The sequence continues at coordinate 15,947 of CALMYM010000102.1, forward strand.
GCGCGGAGCGGTCGGCTGCAGCCGAGGACCCATGCGCCCGCGCCCGTCACCCGTCTCGTCCGCCGTCGCGCCGGTCTCGACGGAAGCCGCCGTCGCGGACCGCGCCCGGCCGCTTCCGCGGCTGGGACTGGCCCTCGTCGCCTCGCTCCTCGCCTGCACCCCCGTCGTCGCGCAGATGCGCACCGCCGACGACGCCGCCTTTTCCACCAGCCCGGGGTGGCGCCCGCCAGCTTGGCCGGGACCGCCGAGAACGGCAAGCGCGGCGCGTTCCTGGCCGACCGGCGCGCCCTTGTCGAGCAGACGATCCAGCGCTTCGACAAGTACGGCCTGGAGGCGGGCGTCATC
>CALMYM010000103.1 GCA_937873675.1 uncultured Alphaproteobacteria bacterium
CCCTGCCCGCGGGGCTGGTGACCATGCCCGGCATCCTCGGCGCCTTGGGGGTGCCGCCGCTGATGACCGCGTTTCGCATCCGCGGCCGCGCCGCGACCGGTTTCGCCGTCGGCCTCGCCTCGCACGGCATCGGCACCGCCCGCGCCTTCGCCGTCCATCCGGTCGCCGGCGTCTTCGCCGGCATCGCCATGGGCCTCAACGCCGTGGTCACGCCGCTTCTCGCGCCGCTGCTGGCGAGACTGCTCTCCTGAGGAACGCGGAAAAATGAAGAACCCTCCCGCACCGGCAGGCGCGGGAGGGCGGGGCGGAGCGTCGTGCCGATCAGGCGGTCGCCAGTCCGAGGGCCGTCGCCGGCACCGGGGCGGGGGCGCCGACCTGAGCGACCGGACCGCGGCCGGACTTGGCCTGGGCGTCGAGCTCGAGCTGCAGATCTTCGGTCGACAGGTTGAGGATCTCGGCCTGCGCCGCGCCGGTGTTGCGGCTGCCCATGCGGATCAGCGCCCACAGGAAGCCGGCGAGCACCAGCACCCACACGCCCAGCATCGCCTGCTGCATCGCGACGTTGTCCGGGAACACCAGCTGGTAGATCTTGTAGGTCTCGACCCAGCGGTTGTTCTCGAGGAAGGTCATGTGGGCCTTGTAGTTCATCGTGAACGGCAGGTAGCCGACGGCGAAGCCGATCATGCCGATCCAGGTGTTGAGGTAGCCGAGGCCGACCCGCATGTAGGAGCGGATCTCGCAGCCGATCAGCAGCACCGCGCCGAGACCGATGAGCAGACCGCCGAAGACGTTGCCGAGGGTCAGCTGTTCCTTGAGGCCGCTCTCGAAGCCGGGCTTGGCGACGCCGGTGACCCACATCAGCCAGACGAAGCCGGAGACCAGCACCCACGAGGCGGTGACGCCGATGATCGGCAGATAGCCACGCATCAGCGTGCGGGTGATGCGCGGAACGCCCATGCGAGCGAACTTGCCGTCGTCCTTGCGCATGGCGCCGGCGACTTCCAGGGAGACCAGCGCGCATTCGGTGCCGAAGCCGCTCTTCGACAGACCGAAGCCCGCGATCACGCCGGCGATCAGGGTGATCGCCGCATAGGCGAGACCGACGCTGGCGATCGACTTGCCGACCGGCGCGAGGGCGCCCTTCTTGTCGAGATGCTGCATCCACTCGGGATCGACGAGGCCGCCGTAGACCGAGAAGCCGACGAAGGCGAGGACGAAGACGAGCGCCACCCAGAAGATCGGCCGACGGGTCGGACGATAGGTCGGATCCCAGCAGACCGTCTCACCGGCGTCGCCACGGTTGGCTTCGCAGTAGGACTTCGTCTCCTGATGCTTGAAGTACTTGGCGAGGTTCAGCTTCTCCATCACGACGAAGCCGAGGGCGCCGCCGATGGCCATGAACACCACGGTGACGAAGGAATGGACGCTCATCAGCGGCATGCCGCCGAGCAGATGGTTGAGCGTGCAGCCGCCGGCCAGACGCGTACCGTAGGAGAACAGCGCGCCGCCGACGAAGGCGACCCACAGCACACGCGCCGAGTACTTCACCCAGGTGCGGCTCTCCTTCTCGAGCAGGGCCACGATCAGGCCGCCGAGGATCATGCCGAGGATCTGCCAGCCGACGCCGGGTGCGAAGGCGCCGCCGGACATCGACTGACCGAGCTCGTTGGCCTTGCCGTAGAGCTGGAAGTCGGGCAGCGCGAAGAGGTGATAGAAGCCGACTTCCATCGACCGGAACATCGCCCCGAGGTCCGAGGTGACGGTGATCGGCGTCAGCGTGCCGAGCTTGCCCGGCTTGGCGGAATGGGCCCACAGCGCCACCATGTAGATGATCTGCGCCACTCCGAAGGCGACGCCGGCCCAGAAGAAGGACCATTGCCGCGTCAGCATGTTTCTCATCGTTGCCTCCCGCCCCTCGGGGCTCGGCTCTTGCGGCGCCGCGAGGTGCGCGTCGCCTTCCGATGAGGAGAACGCAAGAGCCGTACCAAGGTGTAATAGCGAGAAACATCAAGGAGATGAGGTGATGCGTCGGTATCGGCGCCGGCAGGAATCTGGCCGCCGCGGTCCCGCCGTCCGGCCAATTTCTGGCCGCCCGGTCGTCACGCCGACGCGCGCGATCAATCCTCCGTCGTCGTCTCGCCGGCGCCCGCCAACTTGGCGCGAAGGGTCATGCGGCTGATGTCGAGCACCTCGGCGGCGCGCGTCTTGTTGCCGCCGCACCATGTGACGACCGCACGCACATGGGCCGCCTCGGCATCGGCGAGCGTCACCGGCGTTCCGTCGTCGCGGGCCAGCACCGTGTAGTCGGTGGTCGGTGCCACCGCCCGCGACACTTCCGGCGGCAATTGCGCCGCGGTGATGAGCCCGGCGTCGGCGAGGATGGCGGCGCGCTCCATGACGTTGCGCAGCTCGCGGACATTGCCCGGCCAGTCGTAGTGCTCGAGCATCGGCCGCGTCTCCGCCGCCAGCGTCAGGCCCGGCCGGTCCATCGCCGCCGCGGCGCGGCCGAGGAAATGTCGGGCGAGCGGCAGGATGTCGGCGCGCCGCGCCCGTAAGGGCGGCACGTCGATCGCCGCGACGTTGAGCCGGTAGTAGAGATCCTCGCGGAACCGCCCCTCCTTGACCATGGCGGCGAGGTCGCGATGGGTGGCGGCGACGAAGCGCACGTCGCTGGTCAGCTCCTTGTGGCCGCCGATGCGCCGGAAGCTCGAGGTTTCGAGCACCCGCAACAGCTTCGGTTGCAACGTCGGCGACAGATCGCCGATCTCGTCGAGGAAGAGCACCCCGCCGTCGGCGAGTTCGAGGAGGCCCCGCTTGGTCTGGCGCGCATCGGTGAAGGCGCCGCGCTCGTGGCCGAAGAGCTCGGACTCGAGCAAGCCCTCCGGTAGCGCGGCGCAGTTGAGCGTCACCCACGGTCCGTTCGCTCGGCTCGACAGGTCGTGGATCGATCGCGCCACCAACTCCTTGCCCGACCCGGATTCGCCGCGGATCAGCACCGGCACCCGCCCCGCCGTCCCCACCCGCCGCGTCATGTCGAGGAGACCGGCGAAAGCCTCGCTCTCGCCGACGATGTCGCTCGATCGCGGCGCCGCCGATTGGGCCCGCCGCCACGCCACCTCGTGGCGCAGCTTGCGCGTCTCCAGCGCTCGGCGCACCAGCTCCAGCATGTCGTCGAGATCGAACGGCTTGTTGAGATAGTCGTAGGCGCCCGCCTTCAGCGCCGCCACCGCGGTGCGCACCTCCGGATAGGCGGTCATGGTGACGATCAGCGCGTCCGGATCGTGCTCCTGCAGCTTCGGCAGGAGGTCGAGGCCGTGCATGTCGGGCAGGCGCAGGTCGAGCAGGATGAGGCGGAAGCTCGCCGACTTCACCAACGCCAGCGCTTCGGCCGCGTCGGCGGCGGCCGCCACCCGGTAGCCCTGGTCGGCGAGAAACTCGCCGACGGTCAGACGCAGGGTCGTGTCGTCTTCGACGATGAGGAGATGGTCGGTCATGCGCGGGTTTCACGTTCGGCGGTCGCGGCGACCGGCCACAGGAGGGTGAAGGTGGTGCCGACGCCCGGCTCGCTCGCCACCGAGATGCGGGCGCCGTGCTCGTCGACGATCTTGCGGACGATGGCGAGGCCGAGGCCGGAGCCCTCGGGGCGGGTGGTGAAGAACGGCTCGAAGATGCGCGGCAACACCTCCGCGGCGATGCCGCGGCCGGTGTCGGCGATGTCGACGCGGACACCGCCGCCGTCGGCCGGTTCCGCCGCGATCGTCAGCCGCCCGCCGTCGGGCATGGCGCGCACCGCGTTGATCACCAGATTGAGCAGCAACTGCTTCATCTGCTGCGGATCGGCATGAAGCGGCGGCAACGCCTCGACGCCTTCGACGGCGATCGCCACACCGTGGCTGCGCGCCTCCTTGCCCGTCCAGAACAGCACGTCCTCGAGCACCCCGGCGAGCCGGCACGGTTCCGGTCGGCAGGCCTGCGGCGCGGCGAAGCCGTGGAAGGTCTGCAGGAACCGGGTCAGCCGATCGACCTCCGCCTCGAGGCGGGCGAGCACCACCCGCGGCCCCGGCGCCATCTCGCGGTGGTGCTGCAACGACTGGGCGACCGCCTTCATGCCGGCGAGCGGATTGCCGATCTCGTGGGCGAGACCCATCGCCAACTCGCCGAGGGTGGTCAACTTCTCGGTCTGGAACATCTGGTGGTCGAGTTCGCGGCGTTCGTCCTCGAGCCGCCGTTCCTCGCTGACGTCGCGCAACAGCACGATGAAGCCCTCGCCGGCGTCGAGCGAGCGGACCGCGAGGGCGAAGATGCGCTCGCCGATGGTCATGACCCGCCGCACCTCGCCGTCGTCGGCCACCGCCTGCGCCGTCGCCGGCCAACCGGCGCAGTAGCGCACCACCGTCTGACCGATCGCTTCGCCCTCGATCCCCAACAGCCGCAGCGCCGCCGGATTGGCCAGGGTGATGCGGCCCTGTTCGTCGACGGCGAGGATGCCGTCGGCGCTGTTCTCGATGACCGCCGCCAGGAAGGCGCGGTCGTGATCGAGATCGCGGGTGCGCGCCCGCACGTCGTCCTCGAGCCGGTCGCGCTGGGCGGCGAGCGAGGCGAGCATCGCCTGAAGCTGTTCCGCCATGCGGTTGAACTGCGCCCCGAGTTCGGCGATCTCGTCGCGCCCGCCGATCTCGACGCGCCGTGAGAAGTCGCCGACGGCCAGCGCCTGGGCCTGCCGGGTGAGGCGATCGAGCGGCCCGAGCAGGTGGCGCGACAGGGCGTAGCCGCCGGCCGCGGTGACCAGCAGACTGGCGAGCAGCACCGCATAGAGGCCGTAGAGGCTGGTGACGGCGAAGAACAGGTCCCGCTCCGGCACCTCCATGGCGATCAGCCACTGTCCCCGCCGGGTCTTGTCGGCGCCGGCCGCCCCGAGCGGGATCACCACCGTCGCGTGGGTGACGAGCAGGCCGGCGACCGAGCTGTTGCCGGTGTCGGTGGAGAGAACCGTGTCGACCGTCTCGCGGTCCCAGTGACCGACGAGGCTCTCGATCGGCAGCATCCGGAACGCCGGAGCGGCGTCGTCGCCGACGTCGGTCGCCGCCGGCTTCTCGGCCGAACGGGCGAGATAGGACCCCGAACGGTCGATCAGATAGGCGGTGCCGGCGCGCGCCTCCGCCATCTCCTGCAACTGCTCGAGCAACACCGCCGCGTGGAGGTTGGCGACCAGCAGACCGGCGACCTTGCCGTCCGCATCGGCGATCGGCGTCGCCAAGCGGACCACCGGCTGCTCCGGTTGTTCGACCTGGCCGTATTCGATGTTGAGGTCCATCGGCGAGATGTAGATCTCGCCGGGCGCGTATTTCAGCGCATCGTGGAAATAGTAGCGCTCGGATTTGTCCTGCAACTGGTCGTGCGGGATGGTGAAGACGCGATCGCCCCGGCGTTTGACACGCATCATCTCGCGGCCGTCGAGGCCGATGTAGCGGATGTAGTAGAAGTGCGGGTAGTAGCGGGCGAGGACGGTGTAGTCCTTCTCCAGTTGCAGGACGGCGCGATCGATCTCGCCGGCCTCGCCGCGCCGCCGCGCCTCGACCAGCTCGGTGAGCGAACGCGAGGCGGCGAGATTGAGCAGCTCCGAGGCGAACTGGTCGAAGAAGCGACCGACGCCGGCGGCGCGCACCGCCACCTCCTGGTCGAGGTTGCGCAGCGTCTCCTGCTTCAGCGCCAACTGCGACTGCCAGATGCCGATGAGGCCGGCGATACCGGTGGGGATCACCGCCACCAGCAGGAAGAAGACGTAGATGCGTCGCGACAGGCCGACGAAACGCGGTCGCGTCGTCGTTTCCGATCGGTCGGGGGCGGGTCGTGTGGCGGCGGTCTCGAGCATCGCCACCTTGATACCACGCCGTCGCCGCCGAAACGAAGAGACGCACCGGCGCGGCTCCGCTCGGCGGATGTCACTCCTCGTTCAGCGCCCGCCGGACGCGTCGCAGCACCACGCCGCGCGCCCGATCGTCGGCGGCGCCGGCGAGCGCCTCCTGCAGGTCGAGCAGCAGCGACTGATAGTCGTTGTGCCAGTCGCGATGTCCCGCGCGCGCCGGATCGATGCGCGGCATCGCCGTGGTCGTCACCGCGATCGGTCGAGCCCCGTCCGGCGTCAGATGGAAGGCGCCGTCGAGCGTCGGCGTGATCAGCCGCTCCGCCGGCAGGAAGCCGGTGAGGCGGCTCGCCAATCCGGCCAGCGCCTCCGCCTCGCCGTGGACGAGGAAGACCTCGCGGGCGATCGGCAGGCGGTGGTGTACCCACTCCGCCAGTTCCGGCCCGTCGGCGTGGCCGCTGTAGAGATCGAGCTTGCGGATGCGCGCCCGGACGAGGATCTCGTCGCCCTGGATGCGCACCGTGTTCGCCCCCTCCTCGAGGATGCGCCCGAGCGTACCGGCCGCCTGGAAGCCGACCAGCAGCACCGTCGCCTCCTCCCGCCACAGCCAGTTCTTCAGCCGGTGGCGGATGCGCCCGGCCTCGCACATGCCGCTCGCGGCGATGACGATGTGGAACCCGTGGTGGCTGTCGAGCGCCTTCGACTGTTCCACCGATTCGGTGAACCGCACGTTCTTGGCCGACAGGGCGCGGACCAGGAGGTCGCCGTTTTCCAGCTCGCCGACGTGATCGGCGAAGACCCGCGTCGCCCGGGTGGCGAGCGGCGAGTCGATGAAGATCGGTGCCGTCGGGATATCGCCGCTGTCCATCAGCATCGCGAGGTCCGCGAGCAGTTCCTGAGTTCTTTCGACGGCGAAGGATGGGATCAGCAACACACCGTCCGGCCTGTAGGCGGCCTTCACCTCGGCCCTGAGCGCGCCGCGCCGGCGTGTGTCGTTCACCCCTTCGCGGTCGACGTCGCCGTAGGTCGATTCGCAGATCACGTGATCCCAGTCCTTCGGCGCCACCGGGTCGTATTGCAGCAGTTTGTCGTTGGGGCCGATGTCGCCGGAGAACAGCAGCCGCAGCGGCTTCTCCTCGCGATCGATCTCCATCTCCACCGAAGCCGAGCCGAGGAGGTGGCCGGCGTTCCAGAAGCGGACGCGGACGCCCTCGGCGATGCGCTGCCACGTCCGATAGGCCACGGGGCGGAACTGCGCCATCGTCGCCACCGCGTCTTCGGCCGTGTAGATCGGCGTCACCTCGTCCCGCCCGCGCCGCGAATTGCGGCGGTTGAGATGCTCCACCTCGACCTCCTGGATGTGGCCGGAATCCGGCAGCATCACCGAGCAGAGACCGGTGGTCGGCGACGTCGCCCAGATCGGCCCGTCGTAGCCTTCGCGCACCAGTCGCGGCACCAGCCCGGAATGGTCGATGTGGGCGTGGGTCAGCACGACGGCGTCGATCCGGCTCGGATCGAAGGGGAAGGGACGGTAGTTAAGCTCCTTCTCGGTCTTCGACCCCTGGAACAGACCGCAATCGACGAGGATGCGGGTCGAGCCGATCTCGATCAACTGGCACGAGCCGGTCACCGTGCCCGCCGCCCCGTGGAACCTGAGGATCGGATGGTCGGTGTCGGTCATGTCGGTGCTCCGATGACTGTTGCGCCCCGGCGACCGGCGGCGCGTCCCTGTCCCGGCCGGAAGCTTAGGCCGATCGGCGGTCCCGGTCATGTTCCCGAGAACACATAGGCGGCTCCTCCCCGGACCGGTCCGGTTCAGCCGCGCGGCTGCCCATCGGCGCGGAACCATTCGATCACCGCGCCGTCGTCACGCTCGCCGAGGCCCATGGCGAGGGTGGCGCGGAAGATCTCCTCGGCGAGGCCGGCGAGCGGCGCGAGGCTCCCCGCCTCCTTCGCCGCGGCGCAGGCGAGGCCGACGTCCTTGGTCAGGATGTGGGCGGCGGCGTGCACGGTCGGATCGTCGTTCACCACCCGCTCCATGCGCGTGCCGAAGACGAAGCTCGCCCCCGAACTCGCTTGCACCACGTCGAAGACGGTGCGCGGATCGAGCCCCATGCGCTCCGCCAGCGCCATCGCCTCGCCCGCCGCGACGAGATTGATCGCCGCCAGCATGTTGTTGACGATCTTCACCTTCGAGCCGTCACCGACGTTCTCGCCGATCGGGAAGGTGCGGCCCGCCATGTCGGCGAAGAGATCGGCGAACTCGGCGACGAGCGCCGGGTCGCCGCCGATCATCATCGACATCGTCCCGTCGTGGGCCTTAGCCGGCCCGCCCGAGACCGGCGCATCGAGCGGCCGGAGCCCGGCGGCGGCGAGGCGGCGGCCGAATGCGGCGGCGTCCTTCGGCGCGATGGTCGAGGCGACGATCACCACCCCGCCCGGGGCCATCCCCGCGACGACGCCGTCCGTCCCGAACAACACATCTTCGGTCTGCGCCGCGTCGACCACCAGGGTGATCACCACCTCGACGGCCCGCGCCACCGATGCCGGGTTCGGATGGATGGTGGCGCCCGCCGCCCGCGCCGCCGCGTCCGCCTTCGGGCGGATGTCGCGCGTGTGGACCGCGTGGCCGCGCGCCGCCAGCCGCGTCGCCACCCCGAGCCCCATCAGCCCCGTCCCGATCACCCCGACCCGTCGTGCCATCCGATCCGCCCCGTTCGCGTTTCCGACGCAACGTGGCCGGCCGAGGGGACGCAGGCAAGAGGGGAGGGGTATCACACCGAACTCCCGAAGTTCCGCCCCGTCGGGACTTCGGGAGTGAAGGCGAACCCGAACGGGCGTCGGCCGGTCGGGCCGAAACGCTCGTGAAAGTCGGGCTCACCGGCACTTTCGCGAGCTCGATGTCAGACGTGGCCGGCGCCGGTCCAACCTTCGGTACGCAGCCACTTCTCCGGATCGCCGCCGTCGAAGAGCGGGCCGTCGAAGGTGCGCAGCGTGTCGTCGACCCGGCTCGGCCGGCCGATGGCGCGGTCCCAGCGATCGGAGGCGAAGGCCTCGCGCGCCGCCGCGAAGGCCGCCTCGGCGTCGTCGGTCTGGTGCCAGCGCAACATCTGCGCGGCGAACCACAGGCCGTCGGTCGGCCTCGGCCGCGTGATCGGTCCGTTGACCCCTTCGCCGTGGAAGCGCAGGAAGCCCGGCACCGACACCGGCGCCCCGCCACGCTCGATCTGCAACCGGCCGGTCAGCGACCGCATGACGATCGCCGCGGGAACCCCGACGATCTCGTCGCGCGCCAAGAGGTCGGCGAGGCGTTCGCGGTTCTCCGGCGCTTCGGTCCAGGCGGCGGCACGGTCGAGGGCGCGCAGCAGCGCCTCGATCTCGTCGTCGCGCCGTTCGGCGAGATCGGCGCGCAGGCCGAGCACCTTCTCCGGCGTCGACGGCCACAGCAC
>CALMYM010000104.1 GCA_937873675.1 uncultured Alphaproteobacteria bacterium
AACCGCGGTCGCGGGCTCCGCCGCGCGATTTACGGCGCGGGCGCCGCCGGCCGGCCGGGTGGCCCCCCCACCCCCCCGCTCGCCCCGCGGACCGCCGATTCGCCGGCCACCAGCGGTGCGTCGCCGAAGCGCCCCTCGGCGAGCAGGCGCATGCCGTCGATCGCCGCCTCGTCGGCGAGCCCGACGACCGCATCGGCGAGCGGCTCGAGCACCGTCCAGGCGAGGCCCGAAACCTCGCCGCAGGCGAGCCCGGCCATCATCGTGTCGAGATCGCCCTCGATCGCCACCGGGTGCCCGGCGCGGACCGACTCCAGCCAGCAGGCCGACTTCAGCGGATCGGCGAGCACGACGACCGGCCGCGCCGCGCCGAAGCGACGGACGAAATGCGCCGCGACCGCCGCCGCCATGCCGCCGACCCCGGTCTGCAGGAAAAGATGCGTCGGCGGCTCGGCTTCCGACCACTGCTCCAGCGCCTCGGCCGCCATCAGCTCGTAGCCCTGCATGACGTCCTTGGGGATGTCGGTGTAACCCTCGTAGGAGGTGTCGGAGACGACGATCCAGCCCTCGCGGGTCGCGGTCGCCTGCGCCTCGCGAACGCTGTCGTCGTAGTTGCCGGTCGAGCGCACGACGCGGGCTCCGTAGCGCTCGATCTCGGTCTTGCGGCCGTCGCTGACCCCGGCGTGGATGAAGATCACGCAAGGACAGCCGAAGGTCCGCGCCCCCCAGGCGACGGAGCGGCCGTGGTTGCCGTCGGTGGCGCAGGTGACGGTGAGGGTCGAGGCCAGGGCGGCGAAGGCGGCCGCGTCGGCCGGCGTGATCCCCTTCGCGGCGGCGTGGCGCAGAAGCACCTTCCACACCGCATAGGCGCCGCCGAGCGCCTTGAAACTGCCGAGGCCGAAGCGCGAGGCCTCGTCCTTGTAATGGAGCGCCGCGATGCCGGCGGCCCGCGCCACGCCGGGGAGCGCGACCAGCGGCGTCGGCGCATAGCCCGGCCAGGCGGCGATCGTCGCCCGCGCCTCGGCGAAGGCGGCGTCGGAGAGGACGGCGTCCTGCGCCGCGCTCCAGGCTCCCGGTCCGGCGGCCGGGTTCAGGGCGAGTTGAAAGCTGCGATCGGTCGACAAGATGCTCTCCGTGGATGACACCGGGGCTCGTCGAGCCCCGATGTCCTGTGGCGGGGGAGGAAGGCGCCTCAGAACGCCTTCTTCTCCTTGTCGATCGAAGCGAACAGGCTGTCGCGCATGGCGGTGCCGGGGGCGCCGTACTTCTGCTCGATCAGCTTGCGCACCGCCGGCTGGGCGGCGGCGGCGAACTTCGCCTGCTCCGCCGGCGGGACGACGTTGATCGACATCTTCTTGGAGAGCGCCGGCAGGCCCTTGTCGGAGGCCTCGATGACGCGGCTCATCGAACGGCCGGCGTCGGTCGCCACTTCCGCCGCCCAGGAGATCAGATAGCGGTTCTCCGGGCTGAGCTTGTCGTAGAACGCCTTGTTCATCGTCCACACGTAGGGCGTGATGACGTGATTGGTGATCGACAGGTACTTCTGCACTTCGTCGAACTTGGCGAAGGCGATGATCGGCACCGGGTTCATCTGGCCATCGGCGACGCCGGTCTGCAGCGCGGTGTAGACCTCGGCCCAGGGCAGCGCCGTCGGCTGGCCACCGAGCGAGGAGATCATCGCCTCGTGGGTCGGCAGGGTCATGGTGCGGATGCGCAGACCCTTCATGTCGTCGACCGACTTGATCGGCCGCTTGGAGTTGGAGAAGGCGAAGAAGCCGCCCGAGTCGAGCAGGCCGAGCACCTGCAGGCCGGTCTTGGCCTCGAGATCGGCGGCGAACTTCTTGCCGAAGTCGCTCTTCTTGTCGATCACCCGGCTGGCGACGCCGATGTTGGGGAAGGCGAAGGGAATGTCGAAGACGCCGACCAGCGGATAGTGCTGGGCGATGCCGCCGGCCGACGAAATGGTGGTCTCGACCACGCCCGAGCGGACCTGCTCGATCACCTCGGCGTCCTTGCCGAGCTGACCGTTGGGGAACAACTGGACCTCGATGGTGCCGTTGGAGCTGCTCTCCACCAGCGACTTGAAGACCGCCGCCATGGCACCGGAATGGCTCTGGAACGGATCTTCCGGATTGAGATGGGCGAGCCGGATGGTGATGTCGGCGGCGTAGGCCTGACCCGACAGGCACAGGGCGGCGATACCGATACCGATGGTCCGCAGAAGCTTCATGGCGGTCTCCTTCACGTGGTGTCTCATTGCGCGACGAGGCCGAGCAGCCGGGGGACGAACAGCGTCATGTCCTCCCAGTAGGCGACGGCGACGAGCACGGCGACCTCGGCCAGAATGAACGGCCAGAGTTCGCGCGCGATCGCTTCGATCTTCTCTCCCGTCACCGAGGAGAGAACGAAGAGGCAGGCGCCGACGGGCGGCGTCATCAGCGAGATGTTGAGGGCGAGGATGATGACGATGCCGGCATGGACCGGCTCCATGCCGATCTTCAGCGTCAGCGGCGCCAGCACCGGCGCCAGGATGATCAGCGTCGCGTTGATGTCCATGACGAGGCCGATCAGCAGCAGCAGCGCCACGATCAGGCCGATCACCACCTTCGGGTTCTCGGAGATCGACAGGATCGCGGTCGCGACCGCCTGTGGGATGCGGTTGTAGGTCATCCACCAGCCGAGGATCGTCGCCGCGGCGATGATCAGGAAGATCACGCCGGTGATCCGGGCCGTGCGCACTCCGATCTCGAAGAGGTCCTTCCAGGTGAGCGATCGATAGATCACCCCGCCGACGAAGAGCGAATAGGCGACCGCCACCGCCGCCGCTTCGGCCGGCGAGGCGAAGCCGCCGAGGATCGAACCGAGGATGAACAGCGGCAACAGCACCGCCAGCACACCCTCGCGCAGGGCGACGAAGACGAGGCGGATGCTCGGCCGCCCGCGCCCTTCCGGCAGCCCCTTGCGGCGGGCCGTCGCCGCGATCACCACCATGCAGACCGCGGGGGTGAGCAGACCCGGCAGGATGGCGGCGGCGGAGATGCCCGGGATCGACCCCCCCCCGGTTCATCCGGAGATGATCGCCAGCGTCGACGGCGGGATGGTCGGGCCGATGATCGAGCCCGCCGCGGTGACGGCGCAGGCGTAGGGCCGGGTGTAGCCGCCGGAGACCATCGCCGGCACCAGCGTGTTGCCGAAGGCCGCCGCATCCGCCGTCGCCGAGCCGGTGATGCCGGCGAACATGACCGAGGCGACCATGTTGGAATGGGCCATGCCGCCGCGCAGCCAGCCGACCAGCGCGTCGGCGAGGCGGACGAGACCGAGCGTGATCCCCGAGCGGTTCATGATCTCGCCGGCCAGCACGAAGAACGGCATGGCGAGGAACGGGAAGAGATCGAGCCCGGCGAAGACCCGGTCCGGCGCCATGGTCATGAAGCGCGGACCCATGTCGAAGATGCCGATCATGCCGGCGACCCCGATCGAGATGCCGACCGGCAGACCGAGCGCGAGCAGGCCGAAGAAGGCGACGGCGACGAGATAGACACCCATCAGTCGAGGCCCTCCGCGGCCACTTCGGCGGCGCTGTGTTCGGGCACGCGTTCGCCGAAGAGATCGACGAAGCCGACCAGAGCCAACTGGATGCAGGCGAGGAGTGCGGCGACCGGCACGCTGGCGAAGGCGTAGCCCTTGGGCATGTCGTAGATCATCGACAGCCGCGAGAAGCCCTTCTCGGCGAAGGTCAGGCCGTACCAGAAGAGCAGGAAGAAGAAGGCGAAGGAGATGACGTCGAACGACACCGCCAGAGCCCGACGCATCCGCGGCGGGAAGCGATCGAACAGGAACTCGACGCCGATGTGCTCGCGATGGACGATGCCCGAGGAGATGGCGAGCAGCGCCATCCAGATCATCAGGTAGCGCGCCGCCTCTTCGGTGAAGGTGAGCGGCAGCGGCACCACGTAGCGCACCAGGACGCCCAGCCACACGTCGAGCACCAGGAGCGTCAGCAGGAGTACGCAGAGCCGGTCGACCCAGCGGTTCAGCCTCAGGCTCGCGGCGCGCGCCGCCTTCACCAGTCCGGTCATTGCCGAAGCCCCCCTCGAGGCGATAATCCGGCCTCGACGACGACATGAAATATTGGTTTCATGTTTCACGCAATAGCGAAAAATCAGTTTCGACGGATCCGAGGCGGGCAGATGGTCGGCGTGACGCAGAACAAGCAGGATTCCCTCACCCGGCGGGTTCATCGCCTCTACGGCGAGCTGCCCGAGGGCGAACGCAAGGCGGCCGATTTCATCCTCGAACAGCCCGGCGAACTGGCGATGCTGGCGGCGGGCGAGCTCGCCGATCGGGTCGGCATCTCCAAGGCCACGGTCTCGCGATTCTTCCGGCGCCTGGGCTACGTCTCCTTCGAGGAGGCTCGCCGCGCCGCCCGCGCCATGCGCGCCTCCGGGTCGCCGCTCTATCTCGCCGAAGTGGATCGGACCCCCAAGCAGGGCTCGGTCATCACCAGGGCCATGGCGGCGGAGAATCGGGTGGTCGAGGGATCGCTGGCTCTGCAGAACCCCCTGACCGTCGATGCGGTGACCGGCGCCCTCGCCACGGCGCGGCGCGTCTGCGTGGCGGGGTTTCGCAACAGCCATTTCGCCGCCGCCTATTTCGCCTCGACCCTGGCGCAGCTGCGACCCGGAGTGACCCTCCTCAACGCCCCCGGCCAGACCCTCGGCGAGGGGCTCGCCGACCTCGGCCCCGGCGACATGGTCGTGGTGGTGGCGCTCCGTCGGCGTCCGAGCGGCTTCGTCGATCTGGTGCGCATCCTCTCCGCCACCGGCGCCGACGTCGTGCTGATCGCCGACCGCAGCATTCGCGAGGCGCCGGCCTTCGCCCGTTGGACCCTGACCTGCCTCGTCGAGATGCCTCAGCTCCTCGATTCCTACGCCGGGGTGCTCGCGGTGCTGCGCCTGCTCGCCTTCGAGACGATGCGCCGCCTCGGCGTCGAAGCACGGCGCCGGCTGGAGACCATCGAGGCCCGACACGACGCGCTCGCCGAACTCGAATGAGGTCCGGCGATCGCCCCTCCGACGGGGCTCGCCGCGAAACGAACGACGCCGGCAGGCGGGCGCCCGGCGACATCGCGCAGCGGTAATCTTTCCTTCACCCGCCCCGGTGATCCTGAAGGTCTCGATTGGCGCCGTTCGGGAAGCGCGCATGATCGTCTTCGGCAAGAACTATTCCTACGCCAACGCCAAATCGACCGGCGATTCCTATCGGTTCGCCGCCAAGAATCTGCTCGCCACCAGCCGCAACAGCTCCGCCTCCATGCTCGACGACGCCCTCACCAACGTCGCCTGGCAGTCGTCGCTGCTCGCCGACAGACAGGCGAAGAGCAAATCCGGCTACACCGGCACCCTCGTCGACATCTTCGCCTGAGCCCGAGCGCGCCCGCGCGCACCTGTGCACGGTCGTCGGCGGATGGACGCGGCCGCCGTTTTCGGCGACCATCGCCGCCCCATCGGAGGCCGTCATGATCCTGACCCTGGTCCAGTTCGCCCTGCCCGAGCCGATCGACCTCGCCGAAGCGACGCGGCGCTTCGAATCCTCGGCGCCGAAATATCTCGGCCTCCCCGGATTGCGCCGCAAACATTACGTCCTCTCCGAGGATGGTCGTTTCGCCGGCGGCGTCTATCTCTGGGAGAGCCGAGCGGCGGCCGAAGCGGTCTATTCCGGCGAATGGAAGGAGCGCGTCGCCGCCCTCTACGGGTCGGAACCGGTCGTCACCTGGTTCGAGAGCCCGGTCGGCGTCGACAATCTCACCGGCCGGATCGAGACCGGCCTCTGAGCCGGCCGACACCCGAAGACGTGCCGCACTGCGGAAGGTCGATTTTTTCGCAGCCCCCGGTCTTGAAACACCGGCCCGCGATCCCGAATTTCTCGCAGTTGCGAAGAACCGCGCCTGCGTTTATGAGAAACGCCGCATATATCCGATGCGACCGCCGGGACGGGCGGTGTCGCGATCGACGAGGAGACGAGAATGTTCGGTTTCATGTTCGGTAAGTCCGCGCCGGTCAAGACCATCACCCCGCCCGACGTCCATCGCATGGCCAAGGACGGTCAGGTGCTGCTGGTCGACGTGCGCGAGGCTCACGAATTCGCGCAGGGCCACGTGCCGGGCGCCTACAACGCGCCGCTCTCCTCGCTCCACACCACCGCCGCCGCGATCCCGCAGGACAAGCCGGTGGTGTTCTACTGCCTCGTCGGCTCTCGTTCGGCCCGCGCCGTCGACATCTGCCACAAGATGG
>CALMYM010000105.1 GCA_937873675.1 uncultured Alphaproteobacteria bacterium
ACGACGGCTCGGCTTCATTGGCTCGCCCAGAGGACCCGGGCGATCCATACCACGTCGGCGCAGGCCAGGCGCAAGCGTCGGCGACGGCCGACGGGCGCGGTGAAGCAGCACGAGCGGCTGTTGCGGCCGACGTGGCGCAGGATCGTGATCGCGCCGTCGACGGTGCGGACCAGGACGGGATCGCCTTTGCACAGCTCGGCCGACGTCGAGGCGATCAGCACGTCGCCGCGCCGGTAGAGCGGCGCCGCCGCCTCGTCGGTCACCTCGTGGGTGAAGAGCGCGGCGTCCTGCCGTCCGGGGAAATGCACCGCATCGATCGGCGGGGCCGCGCCCTCTTCCGCGAAACCGGGTCGCGCCGGCCGTGGCGTCGACAGGAACGTGGCGCAGGGCGGGGCCGCCCCGTCGTCGACCGCCGGTCCGAGGATCAGTCGCGCCAGATCGCCGAGATCCGCACCGGTGGTCGTCAGGATCTTGGCGATCGATTCGGTCGAGGGCCAGCGCGGCCGACCGTCCGCCGTCACCCGTTTCGACTTGTTGAAGGCGGTGGAGGAGAGGCCCGCGCGCCGCGCCAGCGCCGACGGGCTGAGGCCGTTGTGTTCGGCGATCGCATCGATCGCCGCCCACAGCCGTTCGTGGTTGAGATCCGTCGAAAGTGCGCCCATCGCCACCTCCCTCTCCGGGACGACGGTCGAGGAGGGTCGCCGTCCTCCCCGTCTCCCACCTCCGACCCCGGCGCGAAGATCGATTCGTTCGGTCGCAAGTATGGACGAAATCAATCTCGAGTTGAAATCGTGCATCTCGCGGCGAACGCTGGGCGCTTGTGTCGGCCGGCGCCGGCGACTAGGGTCCGCCGCGATCGAACGGCCCGGCGCGTCTCGTCCCGCGGCCGCGAGCCTGGAGCGCCGGCATGGCCATCGTCTACAAGATCCTGTCGAAAGACGCCTGGACCCGAGCCCGTGCCGAGGGCGTCTTCCTCGGAGCGCCGGTCGACCTCGCCGACGGCTACATCCACTTCTCCGCCGCGCCCCAGGTGCGCGAGACCGCGGCGAAGCATTTCGCCGGTCTCGCCGACCTCGTGCTCGTCGCCGTCGACGTCGATCGGCTCGGCGCGGCGCTGAAGTGGGAGGTCTCGCGCGGCGGCGCGCTCTTTCCCCATCTCTACGGTCCCCTCGATCCGGCGCTCGCCGGCGACGTCGTCGACCTGCCGCTCGGCCCCGACGGCCGTCATCGTTTCCCGGAGATGATCCCGTGATCGCCCTCTACCGCCTGCTCAAGCCCGGCGTCTTCACCATCGACCCGGAAACCGCCCACGGCCTGACCATCAAGGCGCTGGCCTCGCCCTTCGCCCCGTGTGTGCGCCGGGCTCCCGACCCGCGTCTGGCGGTCACCGCCTTCGGCGTCGACTTCCCCAATCCGGTCGGCATGGCCGCCGGTTTCGACAAGAACGCCGAAGTGGCGGACGCGGTGCTGCGTCTCGGCTTCGGCCACGTCGAGGTCGGCACGGTGACGCCGCGTCCCCAGCCCGGCAATCCCAAGCCGCGCATGTTCCGCCTGCCCGCCGACCACGGCGTCATCAACCGCCTCGGCTTCAACAACCAGGGCCACGCGGCGATGCGCGCCCGCCTCCTCGCCCGCAAGGGCCGTGACGGCGTCGTCGGCGTCAACATCGGCGCCAACAAGGACGCCGAGGACCGCATCGCCGACTACGTCGCCGGTGTGCGCGCCTTCGCCGACCTCGCCACCTACTTCACCGTCAACATCTCCTCGCCCAACACGCCGGGCCTGCGCGACCTGCAGGCGCGTTCCCAACTGGCCGAGCTGCTCGCCCGTGTCCTCGCCGCCCGCGACGAGATCGCCGCCGGCGGCGGACGGCGCGTACCTGTGCTGCTCAAGATCGCCCCCGACGTCGACGACGCCGGCCTCGACGACATCGCCGCCGAAGCCCTCGACCAGCGCCTCGACGGCCTCGTCGTCTCCAACACCACCCTCGCCCGCAACGGCCTCAGCGAGACCACGCTCGCCCGCGAGACCGGCGGCCTCTCCGGCCGGCCGCTCTTCCGTCGCGCCACCGTCGCGCTCGCCAAGATGCGCCTGCGCGTCGGCCCCGATCTGCCGATCGTCGGCGTCGGCGGCATCGACAGCGGCGAGACGGCCTACGAGAAGATCGTCGCCGGCGCCACCCTGCTGCAGGTCTATTCCGGCCTCGTCTACGAGGGGCCCGGTCTCGTCGGCCGCATCCTCGATCACCTCGCCGCCCGCATGAGCCGCGACGGGGTCGCTCACGTCTCGGAATTGACCGGCCGCTGGGCCGAGCGTTGGGCCGCCGCCGACCCCGATGCGTGAAGTTCGGGCAGGCTCGACGGGCCTCGACCTCGCCTCGACCGCATAATTCGATTAGAAATCGGGAAGGTTCGGCGCGAGCCGGCCCGATTCCGTCTGTCGAGAGAGGCCGATGCTGCTCTATCTGCCCGTCGCCGAATGGCCGGTGAACATGTTCGTGATCTTCGGCGTCGGTGCCGCCGTCGGTTTCATCTCGGGCATGTTCGGGGTGGGTGGCGGGTTTCTCTTGACGCCGCTGCTCGTCTTCTCCGGCATCTCGCCGGCGGTGGCGGTCGCCACCGTCTCCGCTCAGGTCGTCGCCTCCTCGACCTCCGGCGCACTCTCCTATTGGCGACGCCGGGCGATCGACTGGAAGATGGCGGGCTATCTGCTGGTCGGCGGCATGGTCGGCTCGTGGATCGGCGTTCGCGTCTTCGCGCTGTTGCGCAGCCTCGGCCAACTCGATCTGGTGGTCGGCCTCTGCTACGTCGTCTTCCTCGGCTTCATCGGCGGCTTCATGACCTTCGAGTCGATCGGCGCCATGTTCGCCGCGCGCTCGAAGAAGCCGCAGCCGCCGAAGAAGCTCCGGGAACACAACTGGATCCACGGCCTGCCGTTTCGGGTCCGCTTCCCGCGCTCGCGCCTCGTCATCTCGGCGATCCCGGTGATCCTGCTCGGCACCGGCATCGGCTTCCTCGGCACCCTCCTCGGCATCGGTGGCGGCTTCCTCATCGTCCCGGCGATGATCTACCTGCTCAAGGTGCCGGCGAACGTCGTGGTCGGCACCTCGCTGGTGCAGATGGTGGCGACCATGTCCTTCTCCACCTTCCTCCAGGCGGCGCAGAACCACACGGTCGACATCGTCCTCGGCTTCCTGCTGATGGTCGGCGGCGTCATCGGCGCCCAGTTCGGCGTCCAGATCGGCCAGCGTCTGCGCGGCGAGCAACTGCGCGCCCTGCTCGGCCTGCTCATCCTCGCCGTCGGCCTGCGCTTCGCCTACGAACTCGTGGTGACCCCGGGCGAGCGCTACACCGTCGCGGTCCAGGTCGGAGGCGTTCCGTGATGGCCGCCGCCCGCACCGTCCTCGCCGCGCTCTTCGGTCTCGCCGCACTCGCCGCCGCCGCGGCGCCGGTGGCGGCCGAGACGCTGATCGCCGAGGTCTCGACCAAGCGGGTCGCCATCGCCTCCAACTTCTCCGGCACCGATCTCACGGTCTACGGCTCGGTCGAGCGCGACGCCATGACGGTCTCGCGCGCCAGCGGCTACGACATCGCGGTGATGTTGGTCGGCCCGCGCCGCACGGTGGTCACCCGCCGCAAGGACCGTGTCGTCGGCATCTGGATCAACAGAGACTGGCGCACCTACGATGCGCCCGCCTTCTATGCGCTGGCCACGACCAAGCCTCTGGCCGAACTGGCCACCGAGGCACAGCTCGACGCCCATCAGATCGGCATCGACCATCTCATTCTGCCGGAGGGCGTGCCGGGCGGCGTCGAGGTCCTCGCCGGCGCCGCCGAATTCCGCGACGCGTTCACCGAGCACCAGAGAAAGGCCGGGATGTACGCCGAATACCCCGGCGCGGTGCGGCTGCTGAGTTCGCATCTTTTCGCCGCCACCCTGCCGATCCCGGCCGAGGTGCCGGTCGGCCGCTACACCGCGCGCGTCCTGGTGCTCTCCGACGGCAGCCCGGTCGCCGAACACGTCTCCGAGATCGAGGTGACCAAGATCGGCTTCGAGCAGAAGACCGCCGATCTCGCCGCCCACCAGGGCGTCCTCTACGGTCTCGTCTCGGTGCTGATCGCCGTCATGACCGGCTGGCTCGGGGGCGTGCTGTTCCGCCGGGACTGACCCGCGCGCCGACGATCGACGGGGCGGGGAAGCGGTGCACCCGGCCTTCGCCGACGAGATGGACGACCAACCGGTTCGGCTCGAACAGCCCGGCGAAGGCGCGCGACGCGACGTCGAGGCCGCCGGCATAGGCGCCGTAGGCCGGCAGGATCAGCCGCCGCCCGTCGCCGGCGAAACAGTGCCGCCGCACCGTCCCCGCCGCCACCCGGACCCGCGCCGCCGGATGAAGATGACCGGCGATCTCGCCGATCGCGCCGCGCCGCGGCTCGTGGCGGAAGGTCAGCGCCCCGATCGAGATCTCCTCGACCCGCGTGCCCCCGACGTCGCCACGCGCCTCGGCGTCGTGATTGCCGGCGATCCAGATCCATTCGCGCCCTGCCTGGAGGTCGGCCAATCGTTCGCGATCGGCGTCGGCCATCCGTACCGGCCCGTGGTCGTCGTGGAAGGCGTCGCCGAGCGAGATCACCCGGGTGGGTCCGGTCGCGGCGACGATCGCGGCGAGGCGGGCGAGCGTCGCTCCGGTGTCGAACGGCGGCATCAGCGCGCCGCGCCGGGCGAAGGACGAGCCCTTCTCGAAATGCAGATCGGCGACGATCAGGGTGCGCGTCGCCGGCCAGAAGGCGGCGCCGCAGGGAAGCGCCACCAGCTCCTCGTCGAGGAGCCGGATGGTGTCGCCGGGTGTGCGCAGAAGGAGGGTCGCGCTCATCGTCCCGTCGCCTCCGCGATCAACTCGTCGGCCGCCTCGCGCAGCATCGCCTCCTCCGCCGAGCCGGGCACCGACTCGCGCCCGATCTCCAGCATGATGGGTACCGCGAGCGGCGAGATGCGCGAAAGCCTTTCGTGCGTCAGGTGGAGGCGCACCCGCGCCAGCATGTCGGCCAGCCGGCGGATGTCGAGGAGGCCGCTCGCCGCGTCCGCCCGCGTCGCCTCGATCAGCACGTGGTCGGGCTGGTGGGAGCGCAGCACGTCCCAGACGAGATCGGTCGAGATGGTCATCTGCCGCCCCGACTTCTCCTTGCCGGGATGACGGCGCTCGACCAGACCGGCGATGATGGCGCAGTTGCGGAAGGTGCGTTTGAGGAGCGCGCTGTCGTCGAGCCACGCCTCGAGATCGTCGCCGAGCATGTCCTCGTCGAAGAGCTCGTCGAGCGACGGCCGGCGCTTGGAAAAGGCCGCGCCGAGATCGGTCGCCGCCCAGACGCCCAGCGCATAGTCGTTGCAGACGAAGCCGAGCGGCCTCAGCCCCATCCGCTCCATCCGCCGGGTGAGCAACATGCCGAGCGTCTGATGCGCCAGCCGCCCCTCGAAGGCGTAGGCGACCATGTACCAGCGGCCGCCGCGCGGGAACGTCTCGATCATCAACTCGCCCGGCCGCGGCAGGCGCGAGAAGTCGCGCTGCAGCTCCAGCCACTCGCGCACCTGGGCCGGCAGCGCCCCCCAGGCCGCCGGCTCGGCGAGGAGACCGCGCACTCGTTCGGCGAGATGGGTGGAGAGCGGGAACTTGCCGCCCCAATAGGAGGGGATGCGCGGGTCCTTGCCGTGCGCCCGCGCCACCAGCGCTTCCGTTTCGCGGATCCCGACGAAGCGCAGCACCTCGCCGCCGAACAGGAACGTATCGCCGGGGCTCAGCGTTTCGAAGAAGTACTCCTCCATCTCGCCGAGGATGCGCCCGCCCATCCGCGCCACCGGCCCCGAGAGCTTGGCGACGAGGCGCACCTTGAGCATCGGCATCTCGACGATGGTGCCGACGTTGAGCCGCCACGTCTGCGCCACCTGCGGGTTCGCCACCCGCCAGGTGCCGTCTCCGGTGCGGCGGATCTTGGCGTAACGCTCGTAGGCCTTCAGCGCGTAGCCGCCGGTGGCGACGAAATCGACCACCCGGTCGAAACCCGCCCGCGTCAGCTTCGCATAGGGAAACGCCGAGATGACTTCCGCATACAGATCGTCGTCGTCGAACGGCGCCGCCACGGCGCAGCCGAGGACGTGTTGGGCGAGCACGTCGAGCGCACCCGAGCGGATCGGCGGCGTGTCCTGGGCGCCGGCCCGATTGGCCTCGATCGCCGCCTCGCATTCGAGCACCTCGAAGCGGTTGGCCGGCACCAAGAGCGCCCGGCTCGGCTCGTCGAGGCGGTGGTTGGCGCGGCCGATGCGCTGGGCGAGCCGGCTCGCCCCCTTGGGCGCCCCGACGTGGATGACCAGATCGACGTCGCCCCAGTCGATTCCGAGATCGAGGGTGGAGGTGGCGACCACCGCGTCGAGACCGTTCGGCCCGCCACCGGCCGCCATCGCCGCCTCGACCCGCCGCCGCTGCGCCACGTCGAGCGAGCCGTGGCGGAGGGCGATGCGCAGGCTCTTGTCGTTGATCCGCCACAGCTCCTGGAATACCAGTTCGGCCTGGGCGCGGGTGTTGACGAAGATGATCGCCGTCTTCGCCGTCTCGATCGCCGCGAGCACAGCCGGCATGGCGTGGACGGCGAGATGCCCCGCCCAGGGGATGCGCCAGCCCTCCGGGTCGGCCGGCTCCAGAATGCGTACCTGCGGCGGCGCGCCGGCCGGGGCGGTGACGATGTCGGCCTCCGCCCGCGCCGCATCCGGCGTCTGCGCCACCAGCCAAGCGGCGAGCTCGTTCGGATCCTTGACCGTCGCCGACAGCCCGACGGCGACCAGATCCGGGGCGAGGCGCCGGAGCCGGGCGAGATCGAGCGCCAAGAGGTCGCCGCGCTTGGAGGTCACCAGCGAATGCAACTCGTCGAAGACGACACGCTTCAACGAACCGAAGAGGTCGGGCGCCTCGGCCGACGACAACAGCAGCGCCACCTGTTCCGGCGTCGTCATCAGGATGTCGGGCGGATCGTACTTCTGGCGCTGGCGCTTGTGGGCCGGGGTATCGCCGGTCCGCGTCTCCACCGTGATCTCGAGCCCCATCTCGGCGATCGGCTGCTCGAGGTTGCGGGCGACGTCGACGGCGAGCGCCTTCAGCGGCGAGATGTAGAGGGTGTGGATGCCCTTGCGCCGCACCCCGCGGCCGGTGATCGCCATGCGTGGTCGCTTCGCCGGATCGGCGAGTTCGACGAGGCTCGGCAGGAAGCCGGCGAGCGTCTTGCCGGCGCCGGTCGGGGCGATCAGCAGGGTAGGGCGCCGCTCACGCGCCTTGTCGAGCATCGTCGCCTGATGCGGCCTCGGCCGCCAGCCGCGCGCCGCGAACCACGCGACGAAGCGCTCGGGCAGGTCGGTGTCTATGGGGGTGGGCGGCGGCGTGCTCACGCCCCACACCTACCCGCCTCGTCGCATCTCGTCGAGGCCGCTGCGGGCGTGAGAAAAGACGAAAGGGCCGAACCCGGGGGGAGGTTCGGCCCTGAAGTGAAGATCAGGGGGGTATCGATTGGGGGTATCTATGCGATCACCGCGGACGGGATGGGGGCGTCCCGCCCGCGGGCGAGACTGCGATCAGTTGCAGTCCTTCCACTCGTACGGCTTGCCGTACATGTCGTACTTGATGATGGTGCGGCAGCGCGGCGTCGCCCGGCGCTTCACCACGTATTCCTCTTCGTAGACGCGCACCGGACGGCGGCGCACGACCACCGGTTCGTCCTCGTAGTAGTACTGCTGCTGCGACAGAGCGCTGCCGAGCATCAGGCCGCCGAGCACACCGAGAGCGGCGGCGCCACCGGGACCGATCCCGCCACTACGGTGGTGGGGATGCCAATGCCGCGGTGGCTGCGCATCGGCGGTGCCGATGGCCGTCATCGAGGCGGTCGCGAGAGTGACCGCGGCGAGAAGGGACGTGACGAGCTTCTTCATGGTCGTTCTCCGATTTCCCACGGCCCTGACGTGCCGCGGCGGATCTTGAGGAACACTCTAATCTCATCGTCCGGAACAGAAGCTGAGGGCTCCGTTCATCGAACGTTCAGCTGGCGAGGCCGCGGTCGGCCGGCTCACTGGGTGTCGTAGCCCGGCGAGTTGCCGTTGGTGCCCTGGGGCCAACGACGACCGCCGTCGAAGCGCCGGCCGTACGGGTCCCGCGTCGGCCCGTTGTAGAAGCGTCGGCCGCGCGGATCCGGGGTCGGCCCGCCGTAGTAGCGCGGCGGATGCGCCGGCGGACGGATGTGACGCGGCGGCGGCACCACGTAGACCGGCGGCGGGCGCCGATAGACGTAGCGGCCCTCGTCGTAGACGTAGGTGCTGCTCACGACCGGTGAAGCGGACGAATAGTAGACCCGCTCCTCGGTGGTCTGGCAGCCGGCGAGACCCAGCGTGGCGAGGATCACGGTGGCGGAAAGAGCGGTCTTGGCGGCGATCATCTCGAACTCCGAAATCGGCGACGGTGGCGTTCCGGCGGAACCGCGTTTCGTCGACGGGGAGCATTCTAGTACGAACACCATGCACGGAGGCTGAGCGAGTTGTTCAGCCGCCGTTCACCCGGCCCGCATCGCCTTCACGATCGTGTGAGACCGGCTCCGCCGTCGCGACATGCCATCGGGCATCGAAAATGACCGATGGCATTCCTGACGCGAATTTCTCGGGCTTCCGACGCGAAAGAGAAATTCGCGTGTCTTCAAAGGCCGGGTGCGTAAGCACCTTCGGCCTTCGGCATCATACCCGGCCGCCTGACGAGGAGCGCGGCGTGGCCGGGGATGTCGCTCCCCCGATCGCGCCGGAGAAGCGTCGTCTCGACCGCCACGACCTCGAATCCGGCCGTCGCGGCGACCCGTTCGAGGTGGCTGCGCCGATGCGCCCAGCGCAGGCTCGGTCGCAGCATCACCTCGTCGCCGCTCTCGTCGTCGCCGATCGCCTCGGTGGTGAAGACGAAGACCGCGCCGGGGGCCGCCACCCGCGCCGCGGCGGCGAAGACGGCGGAGAGGTCGCCGACGTAGCAGAAGACGTCGGCGGCGGTGATCAGATCGAGGCTCGCCGCTGGCCGCGCCGCCATCGCCGCGACCGCGTCGCCGACCTCGAGGCCGTCGTAGAGACCGGTACGCCGTGCCTTGCCGATCATCGCCGGGGCCAGATCGATGCCGTCGAGCCGGTCGGCGCGAGGCCGGATCACAGGCGCAAGCAGCCCGGTGCCGCACCCCAGATCGAGCGCCGCGGCGAAGCGGCGTCCCGGGACATGGCCTTCGAGCAGTCGTTCGATCATCTCGGGCCCACGATAGCCGAGCCCGGTGACGAGGCTCGCCTCGAAGCGATCGGCATAGGCGTCGAAGAGATCGCGGACATGTGCGGTGGGGGGCGCCAGCGGCATCGCGCCGACGCCGAGGCGGCCGAGCCGCAGCGTCGCGCCGCAGCGATCGTCCGGATCGAGCCGCAGCGCCTCGCGATAGGCCTCCGCCGCCCCGTCGGTCGCACCTCCGCCGGACGCCGCCGCGGCCTCGCGGAATTCGCCGAGCGCGAACCAACCCGCCGCCCAGGTGGGGACCAGTTCCAGCGCCTGTTCCATCAGCTCCGCCGCCGCGCCCGCCACCCCGGCGGCGGCATAGTCGCGCGCCAATTCGAACCGCCGGTCGGCGACGAGATCACCGGAGGAGAAAAGGCGCGAGGAAAGAGGGGGCATCGGTGGGAACTCGGTTTCGTAGGATTTCCCTTTTGCGCCGAAACGCCACCGAGATCCAGGCGTGTGATTTCAACGGCTTGCGGAAGCCGAGTCGTCTATTAGTAGCTAGTAGGGGAATAGTAGTGGAATCGCGCCGAATCATATTGCGTTCACGCAAGGGTTCGGCGATTATCGATGTCAAGTCCAGCGTGCATGGTACCGGGCGATCCTTAACGAGAGGTTTATTGCCCGGAGGACGAGGGGGGGCGAGCGTGTCGCGATACGAGTTCGTGGTCCCGAAAGTCGCCGTCGGCGACAACCCTCGGATCGTGGTCTGGACCGAGGGAGACCTGATGCGGATCCAGGTCTATCCGGAGTTCGAAGACATCGTGGTGGAACTGCCGGGAACCGGCGGAACAAGGCCGGGATCATCGGATTCGGCGACGAAGGATGCTCCCCCCAGTGGTGATTGGTCTTCGGACGGCGTGACGTTGCCCGAAGGGACGGAGCTGCGCTTCACCTACGGCGGTGACGACTACGAAGGCAATGTCTTCGACGGGATGCTCGCCTTCGGTGAAGAGGTTCGGCACAAGAGTCCATCCGGGGCGATGATGGCGGCCATCCGGGAGAAGACCGGCAAGGCCGTCAATGTGAACGGATGGAACTACGTCAACGCTCTTCTGCCCGGTGCCAGTGCCTGGGTCGGGCTCGCTCTGCTGCGATCCAAAGTCAGGCGGCGTAGCTGAGCGAACAGGTCGCTCGGGTTCATTGAATCCGAAAGGCCGGCGGCGGTGTCGCCGTCGGCCTGCTTCGTGTGTCCGATCTCGCTCACGACGCCGCGGGCGGATCGCTCCCTCCGCCGACCCCGGCGTCGATGCTCAGCCATCCGGCGATGCGGATGGAGATCCAGATGCGGAAGCGGGAAAGGTGGAGGAAGAGGGATTCGATAGACGGCATCTCGTGGCTCCTGGGCTCGACCGGTAGGCTCAATGCACGTAGTCGACTCTGGAAGCTTAAATTAGTAGCTAAGTTTCCAAGGAACTACGTTAACCCTGAGATAGCTCGAGTTGGCTCGTCGCACCACTATCCGGATTCGCGCATTGCGCGCACCTCGGTTGTATCCTCCTCTTGGTGGCAGCTATCGACCCCGTGGGGAACGCGTGCTAAGTGCCGGTCACCGACCGCCTGACGAATTCATTCGTCTTCGAGGAGCCTCGCGCCATGGAACAGAACGTGCTGACGCGCATCACCGGCGGGTCGCCGCTGCGCACGTTGGTCTGGCTGCTGGTGCTGTCGATCGTCGTCGGCTTCGTCCTCGACACGATCGGGCTCGACCCCTTCGGCTTCCTGCGCCACCTGATCGCCAATTTCGACCGCTTCGTCGATTGGGTCGTCCATCTCGGCTTCGACGCGGTGCGCAATCTGGTGCGCTACCTGGTGTGGGGCGCCGTCTTCGTCGTGCCGATCTGGCTGATCATGCGCCTGACCGGCGCTCGCCGCGGCTGATCCCGCCGGGGCGACCTCTCACCGGCGATGACCAGGAAGGCCGCGTCGCGAACCCGCGGCGCGGCCTCTTCGTCGCCTACGAGGCGTGACGGCTCACGCCGCCTTCACCTCGATCTTCGTGGCGGGCTTCTCGGCTTCCGCCCTGCGCGGAACGACGACCTTCAGCACACCCTTGTCGAACGTCGCCTCGACCTCGTCGTCGAGCGGGACGAACGGCAGCGGGAAGCGCCTGAGATAGGTGCCGGAAGAGCGTTCGACGAGGTGATATTTCTTCGCCTCGTCCTTCTCCTCTTTCTCCGCCTCGCGTTTCGCCTTCAGCGTCAGCACGCCGTCGGTGATGTCGAGTTCGATGTCCTTCTCGTCGATGCCCGGCAGTTCCGCCGTCATCTCGAGACCGGCGTCGGTCTCCGACACGTCCACCTTCGGGGTGAGGAAGCCCATTTCGGCCGTCGCCGGCAGGGTCCACCCCTTGGAGAATTCGTCGAACAACCGATCCATCTCGCGACGCAGATCGCCGAAAGGATCCGTTCCGCGGGTCGGCATCGCACCGAACCCGAACGGGATGAGCGATTTGATGGTCATGACCGACCTCTTGTTTCGGGACCTCGGATACACGGCCCCGACTTCGTCGAAGCCGTGCGAAAGACATGGTGACGAAGACCCGTGCGGGCAAGATCGGCGCGCGCAGATCGAATACCTCGACGAACACTTGTGATCGCGCGTGGGTAGGAAGACGAACGCCGCGGCCTCGAGGGCCGCGGCGTCGCGAAGTCTTCGTGCGGTGTCGGCGTCAGAGCGACTTGCCGGCGAGGAACTGCAGCAGTTCGCCGTCGATCTCACCGGTCGGCGTCTGGCCGACCTTCTTCTGGAAGGCGATGATCGCCGACCGCGTCTGCGATCCGGACTGGCCGTCGAGCGCGCCACCGTAGAGGCCGCGCGACTTGAGCAGTCCCTGCACCTTGAGGATCGTGTCGTGGTCGATGACGAGGGCCGCCTTGGACGCCTCGCGCGGTTCGGCCCACACCTGCATCTCCTCGTTGGCCACGCGGTCGAGCGGCTTCTGCACCCAGGTCTGAACCGCCATACGGACGGCCGCCAGATCGACCTTGGAAAGATGGGTGGCGATCTCGGTCTTCTTCTTCTCCGCTTCCTTGTCGCCCTGGCGGGCGGCCAGCGAGCACCACTTGTAGGAGACGGCGAGGTCCTGCTTCACCCCCGAACCGAGGGCGTGGATGATGCCGAGATTGAACTGGCTGTCCTTGAGGCCGAGATCGGCGGCCTTCTGGAACCACGGCAGCGCCGAGCCGATGTCGCGGGCGTTGGCGTGGAGGACGCCGAGATTGTGCATGGCGCGGACGTTGCCGGCCTCGGCCGCGAGCGAATACCAGTGCTTGGCCTTGTCGCTGTCGCGGGCCACGCCGATGCCCTTCTCGAGCGCCACCGCCCAGCGGTACTGCGCCGGAGCGAGGCCCTTGTCGGCCGAGCGGGCGTACCATTCCGCCGCCGCTTTCGGGTCGGCGGCGACACCGCGGCCTTCGGCGTAGCGCATGCCGATCTCGAAGGCGGCACGCGGATCGCCGCTCGCCGCGGCGCGCCGGAGCTTCTCCGAGCCGATCTTGGCCGGCAACGACGACATGTCCGCCGATGAGGCGGCGTCGGTGCCGATCGATCCGGTGGTGGCGGGCGCATCGAAGAGGCTCGCGTCCGGCATCGGCCGGCTTAGGGACGACGACCGCGGCGGCGGGCCGGCCGCGGGCGCCGCCGCCCCCGCCGCCGCCGGCGCGGCGCGCCTCGGCCGCGCCCCCGGCGC
>CALMYM010000106.1 GCA_937873675.1 uncultured Alphaproteobacteria bacterium
CTCCGGCCCCCGCTTTCCCAGGAAGGAAAGGGCGCCGGATCGCGTCGATGCGGATGGAGGTCCCTCCGATACCCGTCGACGTTGCGACAGGTTCGCAGCAACGGCCGTCACGAACAATCGTCCGCGAGCCGCCGAAACGGAAAATTTCCGGGGATGACCGGGGTGATCAGTTCATGCTCGAGGCGAGCTTGTTCATGATCGGCGACTTCGACATCAGCGCGTCGATGCGCTCGCGCTCGCGCTTGAATTCGGCGAGCACCGGACCGCCGAGTTCCTTGCCGCGCGGCAGCTTCACGCGCATCGGGTCGACGAAGGCGGAGTTGATCAGCACCTCGTAGTGGAGATGCGGTCCGGTGGAGACGCCGGTCGAGCCGACGTAACCGACGATCTGGCCCTGGCGAACGCGCACGCCCTTTTCGATGCCGCGGGCGAAACCGGACATGTGACCGTAGCCGGTCTCGTAGCCGTTGTTGTGTTGGATCCGGACGTAACGCCCGTAGCCACCCTTCCAGCCGGCTTCGAGGATGGTGCCGTTGCCGGAGGCGAAGATCGGCGTTCCGCTGGGAGCGGCCCAGTCGACACCGGTGTGCATGCGATAGTAGCGGTAGACCGGGTGGCGGCGACCGCCGAACCCGGAGCGGAAGATGCCGCCGTCCATCGGCTTGCGCATCAGGAACTTCTTGGCGCTCTTGCCGGTCTCGTCGTAGTAGTCGACCGACCCGTCGTCGGGCGAACGGTAGCGATAGTATTTCCGCGGCTGGCCGCCGACCGAGATCGCCGCATAGAGAACCTCCTGCGAGGCCTTCGGATCGCTGTCGTCGTCGGAGGTGTAGAGCACTTCGAACTGATCGCCGTGCTTGACCCGCTGATTGAAGTCGACGTCGAAGGAGTAGATGTCGACCAGCTGCTTGATCAGCTTGCGCGAGATCTGGTTGTCGAGCGCCGTCTGGTAGAGGCTGTAGTAGAGCGAGGGCACGCCGCTGGCTTCGGCGACGGTCTCGTCCTCGTCCTCCGCGGCGACGTCGGCGCCGACGCCGGGTTCCTCGGCGCCGACGAAGGAGCCGTAGTCGTCGAGGGCCACGGTGCCGAGATGGGTGCCGTCGCGACCGTAGACCGAGACGCGAACCGGCTTCAACTTTTCACTGAGGTCGATCTTGGCGGGGCCGATGCGGATCTTCTGACCCTGCTCGAGGCCGCGAATGTCGAAGCTCTTGGCCAGCGCCTTGGCGACGTCGGTCACGGTCTTTTCGTCGCCGCCGGCGTCCTTGATCAACGACTTCAGCGTATCGTTGCGGTCGACGGTGATCGTCTTCTCGTCGAGGCCGTTGCCGGTCTGCGCGCCGCCCAGTTCGCTGTCGCTCTTGGGGAAGAACGAAACGTTTTCCGGAACGATGCGCATGGCGAGCGCCGAGGTGACGCCGGCGGGGGCGGAGAAGGCGCCGAAGGAGGCGCTGTCGGACATCGGCAGGGCGGCGGTCTGGATCGAACCGTCGGAGAGGAAGCGGGCCTGATCGGCGACGATGCGCTCGACCTCGGCCGCCACCATGACGACCTCCGGGTCGAAGGCGGCGGTGTCGGAGGGCAGGTCGCGGGTCCTCAGCGTGATCTCGCCCTCGACGTCGGCGTCGTAGAAGGAGGGGTTCTTGGCGCCGGAGGACCGTCCGGAGAGGATGTCGGCGTCGGCGAAGACCTTCAGCGGATTGAAGGGCGGGATCTCGGCGGTGGTGTCGGCCTTGCGCATGGTCAGCGGGGCGGAGACGCGGACGAAGGGGCGGACGCGGACGAGATCCCGGTCGCCGATGCGGGTCAAAGTCGAGAGGTTCAGCACCTGGCGGGTGCCGGCGCGCTCGTTGAGGCGCGGCAGACGATCGGCCTTGGCGAGGACGCCGGTGCCCATGACGATCGGCGCTTCGGTCTTCGCGGTCCGGTCGACCGGCGTCGACAGCTCGGCCGGAACGGCGGCGAGCGTGTGCCGGCCGTCGAGAGCGACATAGAGGGCGCCGCCCATGAGGAAGGTGGAGGTGAGCGCGGTGAGGACGGTGCCGGTCAGCCAGCGCAGCGACACGGCGCGCCGGTCGAAACGGTCGACGCCGCCGTCGACGTGCAACGGCACGTCGTCGCCGAGATCGATCCCGTCGCGTACCTCCGGCCTCGG
Organism: uncultured Alphaproteobacteria bacterium; assembly: GCA_937873675.1. GTDB lineage: Bacteria > Pseudomonadota > Alphaproteobacteria > Rhizobiales > Ancalomicrobiaceae > CALBKH01. The sequence continues at coordinate 2,156 of CALMYM010000106.1, forward strand.
CCCGTGTCTCATCATACCTCTCGGTTCAGAACCCGCACTCGTCGAGATCGAACGCGCCTCGACGTCGTCACGAAGCTCTTCGCGTGGCGGCACATCCGGTCGCTTCTGAGCGAAGATCGTGGCGGTTCCGCGTCGGTGGCCCCCGAAGTGTCCGGGAGAATCAGCCCGAACCATCGAGAATCGGCTCGACCATCGTGGCGAAGCGCCGCTGGCGAAAGTGCCCCCGCAGGCGTGGCGCGTCAACGTCTCGTCGGGAGAAGGGGGGATATCGCGCGCGAGAGGTGGGCATCGGTCGGCGCCCGCGCCGAATTCTCGCGACGCGACGGCGGCGGCACGGGTCGTATCGGAGAGGCCGGCCGAAATCCGCGATGCGCCCGCACGATGCCCGCGGGAAGCCGCCGAAAACGGGCTCGGATCCGGCCGCCGACACCCCGATCTTCGCGCCGTCGAGGCTCGTCGCGATGTGGGTGAGAGCCGCTCGGCGAAACCGCAACCGACTGAAAAAGCGCAGTTTTCCGCCCCATCTCGAGAGCCGGCGAAAAATTCGCGGATTTTTCGAGGAAGGTGTTGACGGGGAGAAAAGAGGAGCCTATAACCCGCTCCAACGACGGCGGCACACGCTGCTGGCGACGAAATCCTTCGCTCCGCAAGGTCGAGGGCGGCTCCCGAAAGGGGGTTGCAAGCGATCCTGGAAAGAAGCCGAAGGTCACTGAATTCGGTCAGACCGAAGAGAGTGTCGAAACCGTCCGGAGCGTGCTCTGGGCGTCCGATGTCGGATCGATGTCGGGTTCTTT
>CALMYM010000107.1 GCA_937873675.1 uncultured Alphaproteobacteria bacterium
TCCCCGGTCCGGGCTGGGACAGCCACATCAACACGCCGGGGGAGAGAATTCTCTCCCCCGACCAGGCCGGCTAGGGATTGTGGGGCGTCACCCGGCCGAGGATGTAACCGCCGGCGCCGCGCCCCTCGAACCACGCCCGGCGGGCGAAGTCGTAGCCGCCCGGCATCACCGGCCCTTCCGGTGGCTTCAGCCGCGCCTTGAAGCGGACCGCGTCGCCGACGTCGGGTCGCGCTCCCTTGGTGGTGAGCGTCGCCGAGATGCGGGTCGGCGTCGTCTCGGGCTTCAGCCCCCTGCCCTCCATGCGGGCGACGTCGACGGTGAGGCGCAGGCCGCCGGTGGCGGTGGCGTCGAGATCGACGACGCGGCCCTCGACCGTGACGGTTCGCTCGTGGTCGAGGCGGGGGGCGGCGACCCGCACCGTCTCCAGACTCGCGGCGGCGACACCGAGGACGAGCGCGGTGAGCGTCGCCGGGAGACGGGCGGCGTGACCGCGCCGCCGGCGCCCCCAGGTGGCGCCCACCGGGACGACGGCGAGCGCCGCGACCGCCGGCGGCCAAGGCTCGCGCGGCAGGGAGAAATAGACGGCGATACCACAGGCGAAGACGACGACCAGGCCCGGCAGCGCCAGGCCGCCGTCGAGATCGCGCCGGACGGCGTCGCGCAGACGTTCCCCGGCATCGGCGAGGCGCAGGCCGAGCGTGCGCCCGCCGCGCGGCAGGAAGACGAAGCCCCGACGCGGACCCGTCTCGACCGCGCGATCCGACGCTGCGGCGTCGGAACGGGCGATGCCGATCGGCGATCTCTCCGTCTCTTCGCTCCTCACCGCTCTCGCCCCTTGGGTTTCGGCGCTCGGCCATGTTAGAGGAACGCCCCAGTTCCCGAACGTGGCCGACCGTCACATCCGGTTGCAGCCTCCCACGCCGCTCAACTTCCGTCGAGATCCGCTTTCCATGGCCGACACCGTCGTCACCCGTTTCGCCCCCTCCCCGACCGGCTACCTGCACATCGGTGGCGCGCGAACGGCGCTGTTCAACTGGCTCTACGCCCGCCACACCGGCGGCCGGATGCTGCTGCGCATCGAGGACACCGACCGCGAGCGTTCGACCGATGCGGCGATCGACGCCATCCTAGACGGCTTGCGCTGGCTCGGCCTCGAGGGCGAGGGCGAGCCGCTGTTCCAGTTCGCGCGCATGACCCGCCACGCCGAGATCGCCCACGAACTCCTCGCCCGCGGCAAGGCCTATCGCTGCTGGGCGAGCCCGGCCGAACTCGACGAGATGCGCGAGACGGCGATGAAGGAAGGCCGCCCGCCGCGCTACGACGGCCGTTGGCGCGATCGCGATCCCGCCGAGGCGCCGGCGGGCGTTCAGCCGGTCATCCGTCTGAAGATGCCGAGCGAGGGCGAGACGGTGATCGACGACTGCGTCCAGGGTCGCGTCGTCTTCCGCAACGACGTGCTCGACGACTTCATCCTGCTGCGCTCGGACGGAACGCCGACCTACATGCTGGCCGTGGTGGTCGACGATCACGACATGGGCGTCACCCATGTCATCCGCGGTGACGATCACCTGACCAACGCGGCGCGCCAGACCCACATCTACCGCTCGATGGAGTGGACGGTGCCGGTGTGGGCCCACATTCCGCTGATCCACGGCGCCGACGGCGCCAAGCTCTCCAAGCGCCACGGCGCCCTCGGCGTCGACGCCTATCGCTCCCTCGGCTACCTGCCGGAGGCGCTCAGGAACTACCTCGCCCGCCTCGGCTGGAGCCACGGCGACGACGAGATCTTCACCACCGAGCAGGCGGTCGAGTGGTTCGACATCCACGACGTCAACAAGGGCGCCGCGCGCTTCGACTTCGCCAAGCTCGAGAACCTCAACGGCCACTACATGCGCGCCACGTCCGACGAGGCGCTGTGGAAGGCCTTCGTCGACTTCCTGCCCCACACCGACGCCGGCCGCGCCCTCCTCGCCAAGCTCGACGCGACGCTGGAGGCGAAGATCCGCGCGGCGCTGCCGGGGCTCAAGGAGCGCGCGAAGACCCTGGTCGAACTTCTCGACGGCGCGGCGTTCATCCACGCCGTCCGCCCGCTCGCGATGGAGGAGAAGGCCGCCGCCCTCCTCGACGAGGCCGGCCTCGCCGTGCTCGCCGCCCTTGCGTCGCGTCTGGCGACCGTCTCCGAGGCCGACTGGTCGGCGGCGTCGACCGAGGCGGTCGTGCGTGCCCACGCCGAAGAGGCCGGGCTCAAACTCGGCAAAGCGGCACAGCCGCTGCGCGCCGCGCTGACCGGCCGGACGACCTCGCCGGGCATCTTCGACGTGCTCGCGGTTCTCGGCCGGGACGAGACCCTCGCCCGCCTCGCCGATCGGCTGCCCGGCTGAGCCCGGGCGGTCGCCGGATCGCACGCACCGACATCGCGAAAGAGCGGCGGAAAGCTTGGCGTCCCCCCGCCATGCTGCGACGCCACGTAGCATTTCGCAGACACGGGAAGCGGTTGATCCGCCACATTTTTGACCAGAATTCTTGCCGCCTGATACCTAGGAAGTGCTTGTCGAGGGTTCGGGAATGGGCTAGGCCTCGCACTCGACGAAGCGGCGCGGGGCGAAGGTCCCCCTTCTGTCCGTTGTTCTAAACGGTTAGATGTGGTTCGCCGGCCCGTCGTTTGGATCTCCGCGCCCAGGGGGAATCTGCATGAGCGAAAAGACCGCCACTCTCACCATCGGCGACAAGTCCATGACCCTGCCGGTTCGTTCCGGCTCCATCGGTCCCGACGTCGTCGACATCTCCAAGCTCTACGGAGCCTCCCATTGCTTCACCTACGATCCGGGTTTCACTTCGACCGCTTCGTGCGAATCGAAGATCACCTACATCGACGGTGACGAAGGCGTCCTGCTGCACCGCGGCTATCCGATCGATCAGCTCGCCGAGCACGGATCCTTCCTCGAGACCTGCTATCTGTTGCTCTACGGCGATCTGCCGACCCGTCGCCAGTTCGACGACTTCAACGCTCGTGTCTATCGCCACACCATGGTGCACGAGCAGATGCTGAAGTTCTTCACCGGCTACCGCCGCGACGCCCATCCGATGGCCGTCATGGTCGGCACCGTCGGTGCGCTCGCCGCGTTCTATCACGACAGCTTGGACATCACCGATCCGCACCAGCGCATGGTCGCGTCGATCCGCATGATCTCCAAGATGCCGACCATCGCGGCGATGGCCTACAAGTACTCGATCGGCCAGCCGTTCGTGTACCCGGACAACAGCCTCGACTACACGGCCAACTTCCTGAAGATGTGCTTCTCGATCCCGTGCGAGGACTACAAGGTCAACCCGATTCTGAGCCGGGCCCTCGACCGCATCTTCATCCTGCACGCCGACCACGAGCAGAACGCGTCGACCTCGACCGTCCGTCTCGCCGGTTCGTCGGGCGCCAACCCGTTCGCCTGCATCGCCGCCGGCATCGCCTGCCTGTGGGGCCCGGCGCATGGCGGCGCCAACGAAGCGGCGCTGCAGATGCTGCAGGAGATCGGCTCCGTCGATCGCATCCCGCACTTCATCGAACGCGCCAAGGACAAGAACGATCCGTTCCGTCTCATGGGCTTCGGCCACCGGGTCTACAAGAACTACGATCCGCGCGCCAAGATCATGCAGAAGACCTGCCACGAGGTTCTCTCCAACCTCGGCATCAAGGACGATCCGCTGCTCGATGTCGCGATGGAGCTGGAGCGCATCGCGCTGCACGACGACTACTTCATCGAGAAGAAGCTCTACCCGAACATCGACTTCTATTCGGGCATCACGCTGAAGGCGATGGGCTTCCCGACCTCGATGTTCACCGTGCTGTTCGCTCTCGCCCGCACCGTCGGCTGGATCGCCCAGTGGAAGGAGATGATCGAGGACCCGCATCAGAAGATCGGCCGTCCGCGTCAGCTCTACACCGGCGCCCCGACCCGCGACTACGTCCCGCTGTCGCGCCGCGGCTGATCCGCCGAACCGAGATGAAAGAAGGGCGCCCCTCGGGGCGCCCTTCTCTTTTCGGAGGCGTTTTTCGCGTGAAGGCTCAGTCGCGACTACCGAGAAGGTCGGCGACGGCATCCGCCGCCGCCGCACCGGCCGCCGCCGGCAGCCCCTCGCGCATCCGCGCCTCGAAGCGTTCGAAGGCCGCGATCTGCGCGGCGCGCGCCGGCCCGTCGCGCAGGATGGCGGCGAGGGCGTCGGCGAGCGCCTCCGGGCGGCAGTCCTCGTCGATGAACTCGGGAACCGCCTTCTCGCCGACCACCAGATTGGGCAGCAGCGCCGAGCGCACCGGCAGGATCTCGCGCAACGCCGCGGGCACGTCGATGAAGCGCTTCATCAGCCGGCCGAGCGCATCGAGGCGATAAGCGGCGACCATCGGCACGCCGGCGAAGGCGAGCTCCAACGTCACGGTACCGGATGCGGCGAGCGCCGCGTCGGCCCGGGCGAAGGCGGCGAACTTCGCCGCCTCACCGGTGACGATCGTCGGCTGCACCGGCCAGCCGGCGAGGCGCGCCTCGATCTCCGCGCGAACGTGTTCGACCGCCGGCAGGATCACCTCGACCGGCCCGACCGCGTCGACGAGTCGGCCGAGTGCGATCCCGAAGGGCTCCATCAGACGCGTCACCTCGGACCGGCGACTGCCGGGCAGGACGACCACCACCGGACGCTGGCCGGCGCCGAGCGGCGCCCTGCGCGGCGCCAGTGGACGCACCTCGCCGAGACGGCCGAGGAAGGGGTGGCCGACGTAGACGGTGGGCGGACCGCCGAGAATGAGATGCGCCGCCGGCTCGAACGGCAGCAGCGCCAGCAACCGATCGGTGAAGGCGGCGATCTTTCGCGCCCGCCCCGGCCGCCACGCCCACACCGTCGGCGAGACGTAGAGGACGATCTTCTGGTCCGGCCTCGCCTTCTTCACCCGCTTGGCGACGCGATGGCAGAAGTCCGGGCTGTCGATCAGCACCAGGAGGTCCGGCCGTGCCGCGATCGCCGCGTCGGCCGTCTCGCGGATGCGCCGCAGGATCAGCGGCAGGCGCTCCAGCACCGGCCACAGGCCCATCACCGCGATGTCCGACATCGGAAAGAGGCTCGTCAGGCCGGCCGCCGCCATCGCCGGCCCACCGACCCCACAGAACTCGATCGCGCCCGCGTGGCGTCGCCCGAGCGCGGTCATGAGGTCGGCGCCGAGATGGTCGCCGGAGGTCTCTCCCGCCACGAGGAAGATCCGCTTCGACGCGGTCATGCCGCCCCCCTCCCCGTCTCCGGAGCGAAGCCCCAGACCCAGATCCCGGCCGCGTCCGCCGCCGCGCCGACCGCCGCCGCGTCCGCCACCAGTGTCCCGCCGGCCTCGACGGCGACGCCGACGAGCCCGGCCGCCGCCGCGGCATCGACCGTGCCGCGACCGATCGCCGGCATGTCGAGACGCAGATCCTGGATCGGCTTCGGCAATTTGACCAGAACGCCGCTGCGCGCCTCGCCCGGCGCCCGTGAGCCGGCGTGGGCGGCGAGCATGGCGTCGGTGCCCTCGCGCCCCTCGCGTGCCACCACCCGGCCGTCGACGACGATCACCGCCTGGCCGAGATCCAGGGCCCCGTGCTCCCGCGCCGCGGCGATGCCGCGTTCGATGTCGACGAGCGCCGCCGCATCGGGAACCGTTCCGCCCAGTGCCCCCGCCCGCATCAACAGATCCGGCGCCACCTCGCCGGCGCCGACGAGACGCAGGCCGCGGCGCTCGAAGATGCGGCCGATCTTGCGCAGGAGACCGTCGTCGCCGCGCCGCAGGATGCGCAGGTTGCGCAGGAATTCGAAGATGGCGCCGAGATCGAGCTCGGAGAGACGCGGCAGGCGGCGATCACGGATGCCGCCGACGATCACCAGATCGCGCGCCCCGGCGTCGCGAAAGAGGCGCAGGACGGTGCCGAGTTGGCCGCGACCGACCCAGCGATGTGGGAAAGTCTCGATCGACGGATCGGCTTCGCCGCGGATCGCCGCGACGATCACGCCGCGGCCCTCGGCCCGCGCCGCGGCGGCCACCAGCGCGGGAAAATCGCCGCCGCCGGCGAGAATGGCGAGCGGACCGGAGGAAACCGCTCTTCCCTCGGCCGGTTCGCGCATGGCGCGCCTCAATTCTCGCGGCCGTTGCGCGGCATGCAGACGCGACGATCGCCGCCGACACGGATGAAGTCGACCACCTGCATGACCAGCGGTTCGTCGGCGAACATCGCCGCGACGTCCTCGACGCGCTCGAGCAGGGTTCCTTCGTCGGAGAACAGCATGCGATAGGCGGCGCGCAGCTTGTGGATGCTGTCGCGCTCGAAGCCGCGGCGCTTCAGGCCGACGATGTTGAGGCCGCCGAGGCGGGCCCGGTCACCGATCGCCGAGCCGTAGGGGGTGAGGGCGTTCCCGAGGCCGGAAAGGCCACCGCGGAAGGCGGGCGGCCCGACACGCACCCCCCGGGGGGCCCCCGACAGGCCACCGCAGGA
>CALMYM010000108.1 GCA_937873675.1 uncultured Alphaproteobacteria bacterium
CTCGAGGGCGGCACGGCGGCGGTGGCGGTGGCCTCCGGTCATGCGGCGCAGCACCTGATCTTCCACACGATCATGGGACCGGGCGACGAGTTCGTGGCGTCGAAGCGCCTCTACGGCGGCTCGATCAACCAGTTCAACCACGCCTTCAAGAACTACGGCTGGACGGTGAAGTGGGGCGATCCGGACGATCTCTCCACCTTCGAGGCGGCGATCGGGGAGAAGACCAAGGCGATCTTCATCGAAAGCCTCGCCAATCCCGGCGGCGTCGTCACCGACATCGAGGGCATCGCGGCGATCGCCAAGAAGCACGGCATTCCGCTGATCGTCGACAACACGCTGGCGACGCCCTACCTGTGCCGGCCGTTCGAGCACGGCGCCGACATCATCGTCCATTCGGCGACCAAGTTCCTCGGCGGCCACGGCAATTCGATGGGCGGCGTGATCGTCGACGGCGGCACCTTCGACTGGAAGGCCTCCGCGAAGTACCCGATGCTGTCGGCGCCGCGGCCCGAGTATCAGGACATGGTGATCGCCGACGTATTCGGCAATTTCGCCTTCGCCATCGCGGTGCGCGTCCTCGGCCTGCGCGACATCGGCCCGGCGATCTCGCCGTTCAACGCCTTCCAGATCATCACCGGCATCGAGACGCTGCCGCTGCGCATGGAGAAGCACTCGGCCAACGCCCTGGCGGTCGCCAAGTGGCTGAAGTCGCGGCCCGAAGTGGCGTGGGTGCGCTATGCCGGCCTCGAGGACGACGCCTATCACGCGCTGGCGAAGAAATACGTGCCGAAGGGCGCCGGGGCGGTCTTCACCTTCTCGCTCAAGGGCGGCTACGAGGCGGGCGTCAAGCTCGTCTCCAACGTCAAGCTGATCAGCCATCTCGCCAACATCGGCGATACCCGCTCGCTGATCATCCACTCGGCCTCGACCACCCACCGCCAGCTCACCGACGCGCAGAAGACCGCCGCCGGCGCCGGTCCGGACGTGGTGCGTCTGTCGATCGGCATCGAGGACGTCGCCGACATCATCGCCGACCTGGAGCAGGCGCTCGCCTGAGGCTTCGCCAGCGATCGGATGAAACGCAGCGGGCGCCGGGAGAGATCTCGGCGCCCGCAGTCGTTTCCGGTCGAGACCGCCTCGCCCCCTTCGAGAACCGTGGTGATGCCGGTCGGCCGGTGTCGCAGGTGGGCGCGCAATTACTAAAGTACTTGCTTGACTATTACCGCTCGTCACGGCACCTTCGCCGCATGTTGGACGATCAGGTAGCCCTCGATCTCGTGTTCCACGCCCTCGCCGACCCGACCCGGCGCGCGATCGTGGAGCGATTGACCCGCGGCCCCGCGTCGGTCGGCGAATTGGCCGCGCCGATGCCGATGTCGCTGGCGGCGGTGATGCAGCACATCCGGGTGTTGGAGGAGAGCCGCCTCCTTCACACGGAGAAGCTGGGTCGCGTGAGGACCTGCACGATCGCACCCGAGGCGCTGGTGCGTGCCGAAGCATGGCTCGGCGAGCGCCGCATCCTGTGGAATCGCCGACTCGACCGGCTCGGCGCACTCCTCGACGAAGATGAGAAACACGGAACCGAGAACGAAGGAACATCGTCATGACCGCCGCCATCCATGGATCCTTCACGGTCGAGCGCGTCTTCGACGCATCGCCGTCCCGCGTCTTCCGGGCCTTCGCCGATCCGGTCGCCAAGGCGCGATGGTTCGTCGGACCGGCGGGTTGGTCGGAAATCGAACGCTCGATGGACTTCCGAGCGGGAGGGCGGGAGATCGCCCACGGCCGGTTCTCGGACGGAACGGAGACGCGTTTCGAATCGCGCTATCACGCGATCGTCGACGGTGAGCGGCTGGTCTACGTCTACGACATGTACGTCGGCGGCGCGCTTCTTTCGGTCTCGCTGGCGACGATCGAGCTGACGCGACAGGGAACCGGAACCCTGCTGCGGATCACCGAACAGGGTGTGTACTTCGACGCCGAGGACGCCAACGACCAGCGCCGCGAAGGAACACTCCATCTGCTCGAACAGATCGCGACCCATCTGCCCGACTGAGGTACGAGGCCCTGCGCCATGCGGGCGGCGGATCACGCGGAGTGCCGCTCCACTCTAGGGACTCGATCGCGAGTTGCGCGCCGGATGGGTACGCATGTGGCGATGGCGCGCCTCGAGGGCGATGATCGCCCAGGCGAGCCCCCACAGCAGGAAGAAGTGGCGCCAGTGGTCGCTGTCGATGATCCAGCTGACGGCGAGGTGGCCGGCGAGCAGCACCCAGACGACCTGCGCCATCGCCTTCCACGGGCGCGGCAGCAACATCGCCGAGAAGAGCTTCGCCAGGGTCCAGAACGACAGCGCCGTGTAGGTGACGAAGCCGAGCCAGCCGTAGACCATCAGCGACTTCAGGAAGATGTTGTGCGGGTCCTCGGGGAAGATGTGGCCGAACTGGTAGGGCCCGAGGCCGAGCGGCAGTTCGGTGGCCATGAGGAAGCCGATGGCGTGGCGGGCGAAGCGGCCGAGGCGGGCGCCGTCGTAGCTCTGCACCAACTTGGCGCGCTCGTCGAACAGCTCGCGCACCTCCGGGAACGACAGGGCGAAGGCGAGCAGCGCGACGATGCCGAGGAGCGAGACGAGGCCGATGGTGATCAGCCGCAGGCGGCCGCGGGCGGTGCGCTCGTCGACGTAGAGGACGAGACCGAGCATCACCAGCGTGCCGGCGGCGAGGCCCCAGGCGGCGCGTGACATCGACAGGAAGATGCCGGCGACGATGATCGCGGCCCAGACGAACTGTGGCCAGATCTTCCGCGCCTTCTCGGTCAGGATGAGGCGTGCCAGATAGACGAGCGGAACCACCAGGAAGGGACCGAAGACGTTCGGGTCCTTGAAGGTCGACTTGGCGCGGCCGGCGCGCATCAGTGCCTCGATCTTGAGACCGTAGCCGAGGATGCCGAGCACCGACACCAACACGCCGGCGGCGACCATCGCCTTCATGACGATGGTCAGGCGATGCGGTCGTTCGGCGCAGATCGCGGCGAAGAAGACGGCGTTGATCGCCAACATCAGGGAGATGGCGACGAAGATGAAGGGATGGCCGTGGTCGGGCCCCTCCCACCAGCGCACCTGGGTGACCGAAACGATGCCGCCGATGTTGAAGAACGCCAGGAGCACGACGGCCGGCACGACGGCGCGCGGCAGGGCGAGGCCCATGGCGAGCGCGACGATCGCGTGGATCAGGATGAAGAGGTCCGAGGGGGCCGGCTCGAACATGACGATGCCGGAGGAGGCGACCGTCAGGAACAGGAAGGCGTCGCCGAGACGCTCGGCCGACACCGTCCGGTCGATGGGCGCGCGCGGAGCGACGGCATCGGTCAAACGGGTACTCCTTCCACGCACGCGACACTCACCCGCCGGCGAGGCGGCCGTGGGCGACCTCATCGAGATACACCACGGACGTTAAGAAACCCGTTTCTGCCCGGCCTTCGCGGCGAAACGGGGGTCGACGGCGGCGCGCCGAGATCGTATCACCGGGCCCGGCCGCCGGACCCCTCCGCCGCCGAGACCGGAAGATCGTCATGGGCATTCTGCAGAAACTGGGGCTCGCCAAGCGCAAGACCCACTTCAATCCCACCTCGCTCTCGCGCTACTGGCGCGCCGAGAACGGCGGTGATCCCTATCTGCGGCTGTTCGACGAGGCCCGTCGGGTCACCGGCTCGACCGACAACTTCCTCAAGCAGTGCCGCTTCTTCAATCTGATGCAGATGGTGCGGCACGTGCTCGACCACGGCGTCGTCGGCGACGTCGCCGAATGCGGCTGCTGGCGCGGCCAATCGGCGTGGATGGTCTCCTCGGCGCTGAAGGAACGGAACTGGCAGGGCCGGTTCTTCATCTTCGACAGTTTCGAAGGCGGCCTCTCCGACCTCACGGCCGAAGACCGGGTCGGCGCCGGCGACAAGGGTGCGCGCACCGAGGCGCGGCAGAAGGCGCATTTCGCCTCGCGTCGTGACGACGTCGCCCGCGCACTCGCCCCCTACCCCTTCGTGTCGCTGCACGAGGGCTGGATCCCGCAGGTCTTCGACACGGTCGATCTCGGCGAGCGGCGCTTCGCCCTCGTCCACGTCGACGTCGATCTCTACGAGCCGACCCGCGACAGCCTCGCCTTCTTCCACCCGCGCCTCGCCGAGGGCGGGGTGATCGTCGTCGACGACTACGGCGCCTCGGGTTTTCCCGGCGCACAGACCGCGGTCGACGAGTTCCGTGCCGCCCATCCGCCGAAGCTCTTCCTCGAGGGCCAGGTCGGCGGCGCCATCCTGGTCTACTGACGTCGCCCAGAACGAAACGACCGCTCCGGGTGGCGGAGCGGTCGTCGCGAGAGGCGGCCGAGGAGCGGCGGCACGGCCTCAGTAGGTGTTGCCGGCGTGCCAGCGGCGCGGCCTCAATAGGCGTTGTCCGAGTGCTGCAGCAGGCTGATCGGCGTCATCAGCAGGATCTTCAGGTCGAACAGCACCGACCAGTTCTCGATGTAGTGGATGTCGTGCTCGACGCGCTTGCGGATCTTGTCCGGCGTGTCGATCTCGCCGCGCCAGCCGTTGATCTGGGCCCAACCGGTGACGCCGGGCTTGACCTTGTGGCGGGCGAAGTAGCCGTCGACCACCTGATCCCACATGCGGTTCTCGGTCTGGGCGTTGACGGCGTGCGGGCGCGGGCCGACGAGGCTCAACTCACCCATCAGCACGTTGAAGAGCTGCGGCAACTCGTCGATCGAGGCCTTGCGGATGAAGCGGCCGACGCGGGTCACTCGCGGGTCGCCCTTGGTGACGACCTTGGCGGCGGCGAAGTCGGACTGGTCGGTGTACATCGACCGGAACTTCCAGACGTCGATGACCTCGTTGTTGAAGCCGAAGCGCTTCTGGCGGAAGAACACCGGGCCCTTGCTGTCGAGCTTGATGGCGATCGCGGTGGCGATCATCACCGGCGAGAGGGCGATCAGCGCCAGCGTGCCGATGACCAGATCGAAGGCGCGCTTGGCCACCGCGTCCCAGTCGGCGAGCGGCTTGTCGACGACGTCGAGGAACGGCACCGAGCCTTCGTAGGAATAGTTGCGCGGGCGGAAGCGCAGGCGATCGGCGTGGGCCGACAGACGGATGTCGACCGGCAGCACCCACAGCTTCTTGAGCAGCTGATGGACGCGCGCCGCCGCGGTGATCGGCAGGGCGACGATCAGCATGTCGAGCTTGGTGATGCGGCCGAATTCGACCAGTTCGGGAATGGTGCCGAGCTTCGGGTAGCCCTCGACCATCGACGGCGAGCGCTCGTCGTCGCGGTCGTCGAAGATGCCGCAGATGCGGATGTCGTTGCCGGGCTGGGCCTCGAGGGAGCGAATCAGATCCTCGGCGAGTTTGCCGCCGCCGACGATGACGGCGCGCCGCTCGAGCCGGCCGTCACGGGTCCAACCCGACACCAGTCGCGTCAGCACGAAGCGGAAGACGAAGAAGAAGGCGAGCCCGAGGAAGTACCAGCGCACCAGACGCCGGGCGTCGTCGCTGTCGCCGAGACCGGCGAAGAAGGCGAGCGCGGTGAGCGCGGCGAAGACCATCGACCAGGAGGCGACGAGGCGACCGAGCTGAAAGGCGTAATCGCGGAAGGCGGCGATCTGGTAACCGTCGAAGGCCTGGACGAAGAGCAGCGTCAGGGCGGCGCCGAAGGGCACGGCGGCGAGGTGCATCGCATCGACGGCGCCCGCGCCGAAGCCGGTGAAGACCAGCGCCGCATAGCCGCAGACGACGATCGCCGCGAATTCGATCGCCCGGACCGAGCCGGCGAGCAGCCGGCGCGAGACCGGCCGGTCGGAGAACAGCGCCGCGACGTCGCGCGCCTGTTCCGACAGGGTCGCGGTCGCCCGCGGCACCGCCGGCAGGGCGTCGAAACTGTCTCCCTCGGGGGCCATCTCCTGGATGTCGACGGCCTGTCGATAGAGGGACCTCGGGTCGATCTGTTTCATCGGTCTGCTCCGGGGAAGGGCGCTTCCGTGGCGGAACGGGTCGGGGTCTCGGCGGTCATGGGGAAGGCTCGCGGATGCCGAGGGCGTGCATGTCGGGGTCGTAGGCGGTCGAGCCGATGGCCGGACGCAATCCCACCGGATCGCTCAGGCGGGCGTAGAAGGCGCCGATGGTCCGCATCATCGTCTCGACGGTGAAGCGGGCAGCCACAGACCGGCGCATCTCGGTGGCCAGCACGATGCCCTCCTCCGGCTCGGCGAGGCGGCGATGCATCGCGTCGGTGAGGGCGACGACGTCGCCCGGCGGCACCAGATGGCCGACGTGACCCTCGTAGATCTCGGGGATGCCACCGACATGGGTGGCGATGAGCGGCACGGCGGCGGCGAGCGTCTCCAGCACCACGTAGGGCAGCGATTCGGCGCGCGACGGCAGCACCACGGCGCGCGCCGCCGGCAGCGCCTCGCGGATCGGCATCGGATCGCGGAAGGTGATGCGATCGGTCAGG
>CALMYM010000109.1 GCA_937873675.1 uncultured Alphaproteobacteria bacterium
GCCCGCCCGGCGACGACGCTGTCGGCCGCCTCGATCCGCCAGCAGTTCTCGACGCCCGAGAACATCCGCCTGTCGCGCTTCGGCATCGACATGATCCGCGGCCTGAAGGCGGAATTCGGTCCGGACGCCGACATCGGTTTCCACGAGAAGGGCTATCTGACGCTGGCGAGCGAGGCGGGCGTGCCGGTGCTCCGCGCCAACCACGCCATCCAGTCGGCCGAGGGCGCCGACATCGAACTCCTCGACCCCGACGAACTCGCCCGCCGCCACCCGTGGATGTCGCTCGACGGCATCGCGCTGGCCGCCTACGGCCGCACCGGCGAGGGCTGGTTCGACGCCTACATGTGGCTCGACCTGATCCGCAAGGCCGCCCGCCGCCAGGGCGCCACCTACGTCCACGCCGCGGTGACCGGCATCGCCCGCGAAGGGAACCGCATCACCGGCGTCACTCTCTCCGACGGCCGCGACATCACCTGCTCGACCTTCGTCAACGCTGCCGGCCCCGCCGCCGGTGACGTCGCCGCGCTCGCCGGCATCACGCTCCCCGTGGAACCGCGGAAGCGCTTCGTCTACGTCGTCCACTGCCGCGAGGCGGTCCCCGGCCTGCCGATGCTGATCGACGGCACCGTCGTCGCCTCCGGCGTCTACGTCCGCCCCGAGGGCCAGTACCACATCTGCGGCGTCTCGCCGGCCGAGGAGGACGATGCCCGCGCCGCCGACGACGATTTCGACGTCGACTATTCGCTCTACGAGGAGGTGATCTGGCCGGCGCTCGCCACCCGCATCCCCGCCTTCGAGAGCCTGAAGCTGATCCGCGCCTGGGCCGGCCACTACGACTTCAACACCTTCGACCACAACGCCGTCATCGGCCGCCATCCGGAGGTCGAGAACTTCGTCTTCTGCAACGGCTTCTCCGGCCACGGCATCCAGCAGGGCCCGGCCTCGGGCCGCGCCGTGGCCGAACTGATCGCCCACGGCGGTTTCCGCACCCTCGACCTCTCGGTCTTCGGCTACGATCGCCTCGTCGCCGGCCGCAAGGTGGTGGAGTTGAACGTCATCTGAGGGCACGGCCGCCCCCGCGCACCGATGGTTCGTGCGGGTCGTCGAACAGCGCGTCTTCCTGCCTCGCGAGGGGAGCGTGGCGCTGTTCCTACCGATTTCAGCTTGGTGCGAGATGCTTCGAGACGGCGCCCTTCGGACGCCTCCTCAGCATGAGGCTCTTGGATTCTCGAGGAAATCTCGGGCACCTCATCCTGAGGAGGGCCGAAGGCCCGTCTCGAAGGATCACGCACGGAGGTGAATGCCGAACGGCTTCGAACCGCGCAGTCATCTCGAAGAGGGAGCAGGCAACCGAACCACCGCAGCTCATGCCGCGGCGCGCTCCGAACAACCTCTCACGTGAGCCCCCTTGCGGAGTTCGCCCGCCTCGACGAACCTCGCGACGACATGCCGGCTCGGCCGGCAGCGGCGACGGAACCCGACCCTTGCAGGAACGCCCCCCACCCTCGGCCGTTCTCGTGATCTCCTCGCAGGTCGCCCGCGGCGCCATCGGGGCGCGGGCGGGCGTTTTCGCGCTGGAGCGCCTCGGCCTGACGACCTGGCTCGTCCCCACCGTGTGGATGCCCTGGCACCCCGGCCACGGCCGCTCCACCCGCCTCGCCCCCGACGTCGACGGTTTCGCCGCGGCGCTTTCCGAGATCGCCGAGAGCCCGGCGGCGGCCGAGATCGGCACCGTCGTCACCGGCTATTTCGCCGACGCCGCCCAGGTCGAGGCGGCCGCCCGTCTGGTCGAGCGACTGCGCCTCGCCACGCCGGGTCTCCGCCTCGTCGTCGACCCGGTGATCGGCGACGGCCACGCCCTCTACGTCCCCTCCTCGATCGCCGAAGCGTTGCGCGATCGCCTGCTGCCGCTCGCCGACCTCGCCACCCCCAACCTCTTCGAAACCGGCTGGCTCTCGGGCCTGCCGGTCGGCTCGACCACCCAGACCATCGCCGCGGCGCGCGCCCTCCCCGTCCCGACCGTCGTCGTCACCTCCGCCCCGGCGCTGATGACCCGATCGATCGCGACGCTGCTGGTGACCGCCGACGCCGCCACCCAGATCGAACATCCGATGATCGACGCCGCCGCCCACGGTACCGGCGACCTCCTCACCGCGCTGATCGCCGGCCGTCTCGCCCTCGGCGCCCCCCTCGATGCGGCGGTGACCAAGGCGGTGACCTCGGTCTTCGAGATGGTCGCCTGCTCGGCTCGCGCCCAGGCCGACGAACTCGCCCTCGCCGCCGAACAGGACGTGCTCCTCCACCCGATGGCCCAGGTCTCGGCGCGTCGCATCGGCGAGGCGCGCCCCGGCGCCCGGCCGGTGGTCCGGCCCGTCGCCTTCGATTGACGCCGCCATGCGCCCGCCCGTCCTCCTCGCCGGTGTCGACGGTTGCCCCGCCGGCTGGCTCGCCTGCCTGATAGACCCGACGAGCGACGCCCCGCCCGAGATCAGCCTCTTCCCCCGCTTCGCCGATCTCCTCGCCGAGAGCCCGGCCGTCGTCGCCGTCGACATGCCGATCGGCCTGCCCGATCACATCGGCCCCGGCGGACGCGGCCCGGAACGGCTCGTCCGCCCGATGCTCGGCGAGCGCCAGTCCTCGGTCTTCTCCATCCCCTCACGCGCCGCCGTCTACGCCGGCGAGGGCCTCGACGAGCCCGCCGCCTATGCCGCGGCCTGCGCCGCCGCGCTGGCGACCTCCGAGCCGCCGAAGAAGGTGTCGAAGCAGGGCTTCCACCTCTTCCCCAAGATCCGCGAACTCGATCGCCTCCTCCCCCCCGACCTCGGAACCATCGTCGTCGAGAGCCACCCGGAGGTCGCCTTCACCGTGCTGAACGGCGGCCGGCACATGGCGCTGCCGAAGAAGGTGAAGAACCGGCCGAACCCGCCCGGCCTCGACGAGCGCCGCGACCTCCTCGCCCGGCTCGGCATCCCCCGCGCCATCACCGCCGCCCGTCCGCCGCGCGGCGCCGGGCCGGACGATCTCCTCGACGCCTGCGTCCTCGCCCTCGTCGCGGCCCGCGTGCTGCGCGGCGAGGCGGTGTCCTTCCCCGAGGCCCCACCCCGCGATGCCCGCGGCCTGCCGATCGCCATCACCGCGTGAGGAGAACGAACCTGCGACGGGAAGCTGGGGAACGGAGATCGAATTACCTACCGCCGTCATCCCCGGCGAGCCCGAAGGGCGAGGGAAGGGAATCCGGCGGCGTTGCCGCGATATTCCGCCCGCCACCAATTCGGCGACACCCCGATGGATCCCCTTCCCCTCCGCCGCCGTAGGCGGCTCCGGCCGGGGATGACGGTGGAAGGGGCTGGATGCGATCGGCGCCGACCATCGTTCGACCGGCTGCGACACCCCGCCACGCGCGCCCGTCGTGATACGGGGTCCGAAATCGGACCCCGTATTCCGTCCGCTGAAATCATCCTGTTCCCACAAGGGTGATTTCAGCGGGTCGGATCCGGCATCGCGAAGCGATCTGCCGGATCCCCTGTGCTAATGTGGTGCGATGCAGCGAAGGTCGGAGGCCGAGGGGCTTTACGCACCCGTGAGCTTCCGGCATCACGTGGGCCACGTGTGCGTGCCATCCGGAGAGAACGGCGATGACCAAGACCAATTCCGGCAACTTCTTCGAAGACTTCCGCATCGGCCAGGTGATCCGCCACGCCACCCCGCGCACCGTCACCGAGGGCGACGTCGCCCTCTACACCGCGCTCTACGGCCCCCGCTTCGCCGTCCAGTCCTCCGACGCCTTCGCCCGCGCGATCGGCTATCCGCGTGCGCCGGTCGACGATCTCCTCGTCTTCCACATCGTCTTCGGCAAGACCGTGCCGGACGTGTCGCTCAACGCGGTGGCGAACCTCGGCTACGCCGGCTGCCGCTTCCTCGCCCCGGTCTATCCCGGCGACACGCTCTCCACCGTTTCCGAGGTGATCGGCCTCAAGGAGAATTCGAACGGCAAGACCGGCGTCGTCTACGTCCGTTCGACCGGCTACAACCAGCACGGCCAAGAAGTGCTCGACTACGTGCGCTGGGTCATGGTCCGCAAGGCCGACGAGAAGGCCGTCGTTCCCGACCAGAAGGTGCCGGAACTGCCGGCGGCGCTGACCCCCGAGCAGATCGGCTCCGCCGTCCCGGTGATCGACGCTTCGGCCTACGACGGCGAACTCGCCGGTTCGATCCATCGCTTCGCCGACTACCGCGCCGGCGAGCGCATCGACCACGTCGACGGCATGACGGTGGAAGAGGCCGAGCACATGCTCGCCACCCGCCTCTACCAGAACACCGCCAAGGTCCACTTCAACCAGTGGACCGAGGGCCAGGGCCGATTCGGCCGACGCCTGATCTACGGCGGCCACGTCATCTCGCTCGCCCGGGCGCTCTCGTTCAACGGGCTCGGTAACGCCTTCCACGTCGCCGCCATCAACGGCGGTCGCCACGTCGCGCCGCTCTTCGCCGGATTGACGGTCTTCGCCTGGTCGGAAGTGCTCGACACCGCCGAATTGCCCGGCCGCGACGACGTCGGCGCTCTTCGCATCCGCACCATCGCGACCAAGGACAAGCCCTGCACCGACCTGCCCCTGAAGCTCGAGAACGGCGATTACGACCCGGCGGTCATTCTCGACCTCGACTACTGGGCGATCATTCCGCGGTGAAAATTCTATCTTGATTCGAAGATCTTGCCGCCAGAGGGTGTGATCGACGAGCCATGCGCAACTGCATGGTGGATCATCCCTTTGGACGTTTTGACGCACCGCCGCAAAACGGGTTAGAAGGCTTCGACGTATGCGACCAATCGCCGGCGAGACCGCCAGATATGCGCGCGCCGCCGGGCCGGTTCAACCCCCGAGGGATCGAAGACAGACGATGTCGACGAGCAAAGCCAAGGCCGCGGGCGGGGTCGAGCGCCCCCTTTCGCCGCATCTCCAGATCTATGCGCCCTCCTGGACGATGGTCATGTCCATCGTTCACCGCATCACCGGCGCCGCGCTCTACTTCGGCACCATCCTGCTGGCGTACTGGCTGATCGCCGCCGCCGTCGGGCCGAAGGCCTTCGACACGGCGCAGTGGATCCTCGGTTCGTGGATCGGCCGCCTGGTCCTGTTCGGCTACACCTGGGCCCTGGTCCATCACCTGATCGGCGGCATCCGCTTCCTGATCTGGGACTTCGGCCGCTGTTTCGACGAGAAGCCGCGCTTCATGCTGTCGAAGCTGAACATCGTCCTCTCCGTGCCGCTGACGATCCTGCTGTGGATCGTCGCCTACGCCATCAAGTGAGGTGACGACCATGCGCACCCCCCTCTCTTCCGTCCGTGGCCGCGGCTCCGCCAAGTTCGGCACCGACGACTACTGGGTCCAGCGGCTCACCGCCGCCGTGCTGGTTCCGCTGTCGGTCGTGCTGATCATCTTCCTCGTGCGCAACGGCGCGGCGTCCCACGCCACCGTGCGCGAGGCGCTCGCCAATCCGATCTGCGCCGTGCTGGTGGCCGCCGCGATCATCGCCGGCGTCGTGCACATGCGCGTCGGCATGCAGGTGATCATCGAGGACTACGTCCACGGCCAGCCGTGGTCGGTCCTGGCCATCGTGCTCAACTGGTTCTTCTCGGCTCTGATCGTCCTCGCTTCGATCTGGGCGGTCGCCAAGCTCTCGTTCGGGATGTGATCGACATGGCCGAAAACAACGCCAAAGGGGTCACCGGCGCGTCCGGCAAGGCCTATGAATTCATCGACCACACCTTCGACGTGGTGGTCGTCGGCGCCGGTGGCGCGGGCTTACGCGCCGTCGTCGGCGCCTCCGAGGCCGGTCTCAAGACGGCCTGCATCACCAAGGTCTTCCCGACCCGCTCGCACACCGTGGCCGCCCAGGGCGGCATCTCGGCGGCGCTCGCCAACATGGGCGAGGACAGCTGGCGCTTCCACATGTACGACACCGTCAAGGGGTCGGACTGGCTGGGCGACCAGGACGCCATCGAGTATCTGGTGCGCAACGCGCCGGACGCGGTCTACGAGCTCGAGCACTGGGGCGTTCCCTTCTCCCGCACGGAAGAGGGCAAGATCTACCAGCGTCCGTTCGGCGGCATGACCACCAACTACGGCAAGGGCATCGCCCAGCGCACCTGCGCCGCCGCCGACCGCACCGGTCACGCCATCCTGCACACGCTCTACGGTCAGTCGCTGCGTCACTCGGCGGAGTTCTTCATCGAGTATTTCGCCATCGACCTGATCATGGATGCCGACGGCGCCTGCCGCGGCGTCGTGGCGCTCTGCCTCGAAGACGGCACGCTGCACCGCTTCCGCGCCCAGAAGACCATTCTGGCCACCGGTGGCTACGGCCGCGCCTACTTCTCCTGCACCTCGGCCCACACCTGCACCGGTGACGGCGGCGGCATGGTGCTGCGCGCCGGCCTGCCGCTGCAGGACATGGAGTTCGTGCAGTTCCACCCGACCGGCATCTACGGCGCCGGCTGCCTGATCACCGAGGGCGCCCGCGGCGAGGGCGGCTA
>CALMYM010000110.1 GCA_937873675.1 uncultured Alphaproteobacteria bacterium
CAACGTGCGGCTCGCGCACCGCGCCCGCGCCGAGGTGCGTTGGGGGGCGGCGCTGAGCGATGAGCTGTTCCAGAACGACGTGCTGCCGTACGCGCAGGCCAACGAGCAGCGCGAGGCGTGGCGGCCGATGATGGTCGAGCGCTTCCTGCCGCTGGTGAAGGACTGCGGCACGCCGGGTGAGGCGGCGTTGCTGCTCAACCAGACGATCTTCGACCACATGGCCAAGCGCCTCGGGGTCAGGCCCGGCAAGGTCTCCGAGGACGGGCTGGTGTCGCTCGACACCACCTCCTGCACCGGCATGTGCGACCAGGGACCGGCGATCCTGGTCAACGGCATCGCCATCACCCGGATGACGCTGCGCCGCGCCGATCAGGTCTGCGATCTCATCCGCAACCGGGTGCCGGTCGAGGAATGGCCGGCCGACTTCTTCCGCGTCGACCACGGCATCCGTCGTGCCGACATGCTGCTCGCCGCCGATTTCACCCCCGGTTCGGCGGTGAAGGCGGCGATCACGATGGGACGTGATCGCTTCCTCGAGGAGATGCGGATCTCCAACCTGCGCGGCCGCGGCGGCGCCGGCTTCACCACCGCGGTGAAATGGGAAGCGGCGCGCAACGCGAGCGGCGACGAGCGCTACGTCGTCTGCAACGCCGACGAAGGCGAGCCGGGCACGTTCAAGGACCGGGTGCTCCTGCAGTACTACCCGGAACGGGTGTTCGAGGGCATGGCGCTGGCGGCCTACGCCATCGGCGCGCGGCACGGCTTCCTCTATCTGCGCGGCGAGTACCTCTATCTGCGGCCTCTCCTCGAAGAGAAGCTCACGGAGCTCAGGGCACTCGGCGTGCTCGGGCGGTCGATCTTCGGGGTCGACGACTTCGCCTTCGACATCGAGATCCACATGGGCGCCGGCGCCTATGTCTGCGGCGAGGAGACGGCGCTCATCGAGAGCCTGGAGGGCAAGGCGGGACGGCCGCGCATCCGGCCGCCGTTCCCGGTCACATCCGGCTATCGCGGCCGGCCGACGGTGGTCAACAACGTCGAGACGCTGTGCAAGGTCACCGAGATCGCGCTCAACGGCGGCGCCTGGTACCGCGGCTACGGCACCAAGCAGTCGACCGGCACCAAGATCCTGTCGGTCTCGGGCGACTGCGCCCGGCCGGGCATCTACGAGTATCCCTTCGGCGTCCGCATCTCGCAGGTGCTGGAGGATTGCGGGGCGATCCGGCCGCGGGCGGTGCAGATCTCCGGTGCTTCCGGTCAGTGTCTGACGCCGCGTGAATTCGGCCGTCGCATCGCCTTCGAGGACGTGCCGACGGCGGGGGCGCTGATGATCTTCGGCGACCACCGCGACATGTTCGAGGTGGCGTTGAACTTCGCCCGCTTCTTCCGCCACGAGAGCTGCGGCTTCTGCACGCCGTGCCGGGTCGGCACGACGATCCAGGCGAAGATCATGGACAAGATCGCCGCCGGCCACGGCACCCAGTACGAGATGAACGAACTCGAGCATCTCCACGAGGTGATGCGCACGGCGAGCCACTGCGGCCTCGGCCAGACCGCCGGGCAGGCGATCGCCGACACCATCGCCGAGTTCCGCGGCGACTACGAGAAGCGGTTGGCGCGCCGGGACTTCGAACCCGCCTTCGATCTCGACGCGGCGCTCGCCCGGGCGCGCGAGATCACCGGCCGCGACGACGCCGACAGCCGGCTGGTCGAAGAGGGCTGGCAGTTCAGGGAGACGACGCGATGAGCGACGACGCCACCTTCATGCTGGACGGGCGCCCGATCCGCTTCGAGGCGGGCCAGTCGATCCTCCAGGCGGCGCTGGCCGCCGGGGCGTTCATCCCCAACCTCTGTCATCACCCGGAGTTCGCGCCGCACGGGTCGTGCAAACTGTGCACGGTCAAGGTCAACGGCCGCGCCTCGTCGGCCTGCACCACCCGGGCGCGGGCCGGCCAGGAGGTCGCCTCCGACACGCCGGAGCTGAACCGCCATCGCCGCACCCTGCTGCAGATGCTGTTCGTCGAGGGCAACCACTTCTGCCCGGGCTGCGAGAAGAGCGGCCGGTGCCGGCTGCAGGCGCTGGCCTACGATCTCGAGATGCTCAACCCGCACTACGAGCACTTCTATCCGCCCCGGCCGATCGACGCGTCGCACCCCGACGTGATGATCGACTTCAACCGCTGCATCCTGTGTGCGCTGTGCGTGCGCGCCTCGCGCGACGTCGACGGCAAGAACGTCTTCGCGCTGGCCGGTCGCGGTACCGCGCAGCATCTCGTCGTCGACTGCCCGTCGGGCAAGCTCGGCGACACCGACTTCGCGGCGACCGACAAGGCGGCCGAGGTCTGCCCGGTCGGGGCGATCCTGCCGAAGCGGGTCGGCTTCGCCGTTCCGATCGGCGATCGGCCCTTCGACATCGAGCCGATCAGCGTCCAGGCGGCCCACAGGCCGCAAGCCGAACCGAGGGGATGAACCGATGCGTCACGTCGCCCCCACCCCACCGAAGCGCAAACTGCGCGTCGCCACCGCCTCGCTCGCCGGTTGTTTCGGCTGCCACATGTCGTTCCTCGACATCGACGAGCGGCTGCTCGATCTGATCGATCTGGTCGAGTTCGACCGCTCGCCGATCACCGACATCAAGCACTGCGGCCCCTGCGACATCGGCATCATCGAGGGCGGCGTGTGCAACGCCGAGAACGTCCACGTGCTGTGGGAGCTCCGGGCCAACTGCAAGGTCCTGGTGGCGCTCGGGGCCTGCGCGGTCAACGGCGGTCTGCCGGCGCCGCGGAACCACCCCGCCGTCGGCCGCTGCCTCACCCGCCTCTATCGCGACCGGGCCGGCGGCGCGGTGCCCGACGATCCGGAGTTGCCGCTGCTCCTCGACAAGGTCCGCCCGCTCAACGAGGTGGTCCGCATCGACTTCTTCATTCCGGGATGCCCGCCCTCGGGCGACGCCATCTGGAAATACCTGACCGATCTCATCTCGGGCCGGATGCCGCGTCTCGAGCATCCGATGCTGCACTTCGACTGAGGGGAGCGCGCCCATGTTCCGCCTGGAAACCGCCGAGAACCCGCAGACGCTGCGCCGTATCGCCATCGAGCCGCTGACCCGGGTCGAAGGCCACGGCAAGGTGACGCTGCTGCTCGACGACGCCGATCACGTCCATCAGGTGCGCCTCCACATCGTCGAATTCCGCGGCTTCGAGATCTTCATCGAGGGGCGGCCGTTCTGGGAGGTGCCGGTCACGGTGCAGCGGCTGTGCGGCATCTGCCCGGTGTCGCATCTGCTCGCCGCCACCAAGGCGATGGACCTGATCGCCGGCTACGACCGGCTGACGCCGACGGCGGAGAAGATCCGCCGGCTGATGCACTACGGGCAGGTGATGCAGAGCCATGCGCTGCACTTCTTCCACCTCTCCTCGCCCGACCTGCTGCTCGGCTTCGACAGCGAACCGACCCGCCGCAACATCGTCGGCGTGGCGCGCGAGTTCCCCGAGATCGCCAAGCAGGGCGTCTTCTTACGCAAGTACGGCCAGGAGGTGATCCGCCACACCGCGGGAAAACGCATCCACGGCACCGGCGCCGTCCCGGGCGGCGTCAACAAGGGGATCAGTCGGGCCGAGCGCGACGAGATGCGCCGCGACATCGACCGGATGATCGAATGGGCGCTCTCCGCCGTCCATCTGGTGGCCGAGCTGCATCGCGCCAAGCCCGAATTCTACGACCACTTCGGCGAGTTCTCGTCGGCGATGATGAGCCTCGTCGCCGCCGACGGTGCGATGGACTTCTACCACGGCGGCCTGCGCGCCCTCGATGCGGACGGCGGCACGATCTTCGACGGCGTCGACTACGGCGGCTACCAGCAGGTGCTGGAGGAGCAGGTCAAGCCGTGGAGCTACATGAAGTTCCCGCACATCCGCTCGCTCGGGCCGGAGAACGGCTGGTACAAGGTCGGCCCGCTCGCCCGCGTCCAGACCTGCGATCGCATCCCGACGCCGCTCGCCGAGATGGAGCGCCGCAAGCTCGTCGCCCGCGGCGAGGGCAAGCCGGTGATGGGCACGCTCTACTATCACTGGGCGCGGCTGATCGAGTTGCTGCATGCGACGGAAGTGATCCGCGATCTGCTCGACGATCCGGACCTCCTCGGCTCCGATCTGATGGCCGACAAGGGGGAACGGCGGTCGGAGGCGGTCGGCGTCATCGAGGCGCCGCGCGGCACGCTCTTCCACCACTACCGGGTGGACGAGAACGACCAGGTCACCTTCTGCAATCTCATCGTCTCGACGACCAACAACAATCAGGCGATGAACGAGGCGATCCGGTCGGTGGCGCTCAGCCATCTCGACGGCAAGACCATCACCGAGGGGCTGCTCAACCACATCGAGGTGGCGATCCGCGCCTACGATCCGTGCCTCTCCTGCGCCACCCACGCGCTCGGCAAGATGCCGCTCGAGGTCGATCTCGTCGACGCCGAGGGCACACTCGTCCAGCGCGCCCGGCGCAACATGGGACCCGCGCGTTGAACGAGGAGACGGTCGCGAGGACGACGCCGCGGCTCGTCGTCCTCGGCTGGGGCAACGACGCGCGCGGCGACGACGGCCTCGGGCCACTGCTGCTCGGCCGCGTCGCGGCGCTCGATCTCGCCCACGTGACCACGATCGAGGATTTCCAGCTGCAGATCGAACACGCGATGGATCTCGAGGCGGCGGATCTCGCGCTGTTCCTCGACGCGTCGGTCGCGGCGCCCGTTCCCTTCGCCTTCACCGAGACCGGCCCGCGCGACGACACCTCGCACTCCAGCCACGCGCTCTCGCCGGAGGCGGTGCTCGAGGTCTTCGCGCGGGTGCTGGGCCGCGAACCGCCGCCGGCCTTCGTGCTGGCGATGCGCGGCGAGGCGTTCGAACTCGGCACCGGCCTCGGCGTGGCGGCGACCGAAGGGCTCGAGGCGGCCTGGGTCTTCCTGCGGCCGCTGGTCGAGACGCCGGATGCGGAGGTGTGGCGAGGAAAAGTGACGGGGTGAGTGGCCACAGGGTCGCACCCTCTCTCGCCGACAGCTCGATCGTCGCTCGGCGGGGATGTCCGTGCGCGATGGTTCGAGGCCGGCCTGCGGCCGGCACCTCACCATGAAGCCTCGGTGATCATCGGCACGAAATCAGGCGCTTCATGGTGAGGTGCGAGCGGAGCGAGCCTCGAACCGTCGCGCACGGACGTCGTCCGGTCCGACACCTGCCTTCGAGGCGTCGCGCGATCCTCGGGACCAGCCGGTTCGGGTCGCTCCATTCATCCTCACGTTCGTTGATCGACCTCAAGGACGGCACCGTCACGAAGGTGAA
>CALMYM010000111.1 GCA_937873675.1 uncultured Alphaproteobacteria bacterium
CGTTGTTGACCAGGATGACGTTGTCGCCGACGCGGCAATCATGGGCGAGGTGGGCGCCGACCATGAGCAGGCAGTCGGCGCCGACGGAAGTGAGAAGGCCGCCGCCTTCCGTGCCCGGGCTGATCGTCACCTGCTCGCGGATCGTGGTGTTGCGGCCGATGACCACCCGGCTCGCTTCGCCGTGATACTTCAGATCCTGCGGCGGGTGGCCGATCGAGGCGAAGGGGAAGATCTTGGTCCTCTCGCCGACTTCCGTGACCCCGGCGAGAGAGACGTGGCTGATCAGTTCCACCCCGTCGCCGAGCACCACCTGCGGGCCGACGACACAGAACGGACCGACGACGGTGTCGGCGCCGAGTACGGCCCCGTCCTCGACGATCGCGGTGGGATGGATCTTCGCCATGGGAGAGTGGTCCTCTTCTCGTCGTTCGTGGCGAGATCTCCGAAAGCGGTTTCCGACCCGATCGCATCGGGCCGAAAAACCCTCCGGAATTCTCGTGGAGCAGATTCTACTCGATCAGGCTGATTCAGTCTGATCGGACCATGCTCTAGCCGACGCGGCCGCCGGCTCCGAAATCACTTTGCATGTCGGATTGTGACGGCGGCGAAAGATGTCGGGCGACATCGGCCGCGCCCCCTCGAGGCTCGGCCGAAACGTCGGCGCCGGCGCTCAGTCGCGCACCAGCATGGCGCTGACTTCGCCTTCGGCGACCAGCTTGCCGTCGACCTTGGCCTCGCCGCGGTACCACCACATGTTCGCCCGCTGCTTCAGCTTGGTCATGTGGAAGTGGACGGTGTCGCCGGGGACGACGGGCTTGCGGAACTTCACCTTGTCGATGGTCATGAAATAGACCACCGAGGGCTTGCCGGCGCCGTCCGACTTCTTGGTCTTGAGCACGCACATGGCGCCCGCCGTCTGCGCCATCGCTTCGATCAGCAGCACGCCCGGGAAGACCGGTCGACCGGGGAAATGCCCCTGGAACTGCGGCTCGTTGAAGGTGACGTTCTTGACCCCGACGCCGGCGTCGTCGCCGTCGATGTCGATGATCTTGTCGACGAGCAGCATCGGATAGCGGTGCGGCAGGAGCTCCAGCAGTCCCTGAATGTCGACGGACTCGAGCGCGGTGGGCGGAGTATCGGACATCGGCCCCTCTTCTTTCTTCAGTCTTCGGTGCGATCGGAACCGCCGTCCCGACGCGCCAGTTTCTTCAAGGTGGCGATTTCACGGGCGAATTCACGGATCGGCTTGGCCGGCGAACCGACGATGCGCGCACCCGGCGGCACGTTCTCCATGACGCCGGCCTGCGCGCCGATCTGCGCACCCGCGCCGATCTCCAGATGTCCGGTGACGCCCGCCTGCCCCGCCAGCACGACGAAGTCGCCGAGCACGGTCGAGCCGGAGACGCCGGCATGCGAGACGATGACGCAATGGCGGCCGACCACGACGTTGTGGGCGATCTGCACCAGATTGTCGATCTTGCTGCCCTCGCCGATCACCGTGTCGCGGTTGGCGCCGCGATCGATCGTCGAGTTGGCGCCGATCTCGACGTCGTCCTGGATCACCACGCGGCCGATCTGCGGCACCTTGAGGTGGCCCTTCGGCCCCATGGCGAAGCCGAAGCCGTCCTGGCCGACGCGTGTGCCGGAATGGATGATCACCCGGTTGCCGAGGAGCGCATGGATCAGCGTCACGTTGGCCGCGACGTGGCAGTTGCGGCCGATCCGCACGTCGTGGCCGATGACGGCGTTGGCGCCGATCACCGTCCCGGTGCCGATCTCGGCCCGCGCCCCGATCACCGCGCCGGGCTCGACGGTGACGCCCGGCTCGAGCCGGGCGGTCGGATGGACGTGCGCACCGGCGGCGATGCCGTCCGGTTCACCATAGGCGCCTTCGAGGCGCAATGCGGCCGGATAGAGCTTGCCCACCACCGTGGCGAAGGCGCGGTACGGGTCGACGGCGACGATCGCCACGACGCCCTCCGGCACCTTGTCGGCGAAGCGGGAGTGGACGAGGCAGGCACTGGCGCGAGTCGTCGCCAGACGGTCGATGTATTTCTTGTTGTCGAGGAAGGTCAGGTCGCCCGGACCGGCGGTATCGAGCGGCGCCACCCCCTCAAGGACCACATAGGCGGCGCGGTCGTCGCCGACGCTCGCCCCGGTCCAGCTGCATACGTCCGCCACCGTCGCGGGCTTCGGGCGCGGAAAGAAGGTCGGGTCGCTCATGCCCTCACGCGGGTCCTCTGGTCCGACAAAGAAAAGGCCGCCGCGTGGAAAGCGGCGGCCGATCTCGTATTTCCCTCGGCGAAGCCGATCAGAACTGCGTACCGCCGCTGAAGCGGAAGATCTGGGTCTGGTCGTACTTCGACTTGGCCACCGGGATGCCGAAGTCGCCGCGCAGCGGACCGAAGGGCGACTTCCACATCAGGCCGACGCCGACCGAGGCGCGCAGCTTGACTTCGTCGACGTACTGGAAGCCGGCGACCGATCCGGGGATCGGCGTACCCACCGCCGGCAGGGCCTTCTTGTCGACACCCCACAGCAGACCGGCATCAGAGAAGCCCGACAGATAGAGGCCGAATTCCTCGGGCGTACCCGGGAACGGCATCGACACTTCCACCGTACCGGCGACGTAGTTCTTGCCACCGAGACCGCTGTTGAGCGTGTAGAGGCCGACCGTCGTGATGTCTCGCGCACCGATACCGAGCGGCGCGAAGCCGCGGATGGTCTCGCCGCCGAGGAAGAAGTTGTCGAAGAGCTCGACCTTCTGACCCAAGCCGGTGATGTTGCCGGCCTTCACCCGCGCCATACCGATGACGCCCCAATCGGCGTAGAGCTCACGATAGATGCGCGCATCGATGGTGCTCCGGACGAAGCGGGCATCACCGCCGGCACCGGCGAACTCCTGCGTGAACTTCGCGAAGATGCCGTCATGCGGCATCTGCATGTTGTCCAGCGTGTTGTAGACGAGGCTGTAACCGGGGATCGAGGTCACGCGGGACCGTTCGGCCGTCGCGCACATCACGCCCGTGGTGATGTAGCTCGGACAGACGAACGACTTGTAGGCGAGCGACGCTTCACCGTTGGTGTAATTGTCGTCGTACTGAGAGGCCGACAGACCGATGGTCTGCTGGTTGACCGAGTAGTTGACGCCGAAGGTCAGGTTCTCGGTGATCGGCAGACCGAAGCGAATCGAACCACCGACGTTCTTCTCGGAGAAGTTCCGATAGGTCGATTCGAGATACTGCTTCTGGTAGACGTCGAAGCCGGCCGAGACGCGGTATCCGAGGAAGTAGGGCTCGGTGAACGAGAACTGATAGCCGCGCTGATACTGGCCGTACTGGGCGCTCGCCTTGAAGTACTGGCCGCGACCGAGGAAGTTCTTCTCCGAGAAGGAGACGTCACCGAGCACGCCGTCGGCGGTCGAATAACCGGCGCCGAAACCGATCTCGCCCGTCGCCTGCTCTTCGACATCGACGTTGACGACGACGCGGTCGGGAGCCGAACCGGGCACGGTGTCGGTGCGGACGGTCTTGAAGAAGCCGAGCCGGTTCAGCCGGCGCTCGGCCTTGTTGACCAGCACCTTCGAGTAGGCGTCGCCTTCCGACATGTCGAATTCACGACGGATGACGTAGTCACGGGTGCGATCGTTGCCGCGGATGTTGATCCGCTCGACATAGACCCGCTGACCTTCCTCGACATAGTAGGTGATGCCGATGGTGCGGTTGGCGTAGTCGCGCTGGGCGCGCGGACGAACCTGAGCGAAGGGATAGCCCGACCGCGCCGCGGCGAGGGTCAGGGCTTCCATGGTCTTCTCGACCTCTTCGGCCGAATAGACGCTACCCTCGCGGGTACCCACGGCCGACTTCAGCGCGCCCATGTCGAGATTGGCGAGCGACGACTGAACGTCGACGGCGCCGAAGGTGTACTGTTCGCCCTCGTCCACCGTGAAGGAGACGAAGAAGACGTTGCGCTCGCGATCGAGATCCGCGGTCGCCGAAACGACGCGCATGTCGGCGTAGCCGTTCTTCATGTAGTAGCGGCGCAGCAGCTCCTGATCCGACTGCAGGCGCTCCGGATCGTAGGTGTCGGTGGTGCGCAGCCAGCCGAGCATGCCGGTCTCGCGAGTCTTGACGACGTCGCGCAGGCGCCCCGAAGACATGGCGTGGTTGCCGACGAAGCCGATGCGGGTCACCGCGGTCTTGTCGCCCTCGTCGATCTCGTAGACGAGATTGACCCGGTTGTCGGCCAAGCTGATGACCTTGGCCTCGACCTGGGCGCGATAGCGACCGTTGCGGCGATAGGCTTCGAGCAGGCGCTGCACGTCGCCCTGGACGCGGGCCTTCGACATGAAGCCGCGCGGCTGGGTCTGGATGACGCCCTTCAACTGCTCGTCGGTGATCCGCTTGTTCCCCTCGAAGGCGACCTTGTTGATCATCGGGGACTCGACGACGGTGACGACCAGCGATCCACCTTCGCGGGAGATCTTCACGTCGGAGAACAGATCGGTCGAGTAGAGCGCCTTGAGCGAGGCGTCGATGTCCTGCGCCGAGAAGGATTTTCCGGGCTTCACCGCGACATAGGAGCGGACCGTTTCGGCCTCCACGCGGGTGATGCCGCGAACCACGATGTGCGAAACGACATCCGCCCGCGCGACACTGGCACCGAGCAGGTCGCTCTCGACGCCGATCGCCGGAACGACGGTCAACATCGCCGCCGCGAGCGCCGTCTTCGTCATCACTTTCGTGAGGGAACTCATCGTGTCCGGACCCCGTCTCTTTTCGGTCGCCATTCCTTGCATCGACGCCCTCGAACGAGCGACGCCGACCGCCGGAGCGACCGCTTGAATCTCTCCGACCGTTCCGAGCTTTGTACAGGCTTTTACCGTCGGTGCAAGCCGACCTCCGGCGCTTCCGACGTCGTTTGCCGCCGACCGTTGCGCGTCGGCCACTGCCATTTCGGATCGCATTCCGCCCGTCACCTTCCCCGGGGAGCTACACGAAACCAGGGCCTCCCCGAGCCCTCCCACGAACGCCGTCGCGACTACAACGACGCCAGATGAGCGATGTCGTTCCAGGTGGAAACGACCATCAACGCCAGGACGATCGCCAACCCGATACGGAAGCCGATGTCCTGCGCCCGCTCCGACAGGGGACGCCCCCTGACGGCCTCGGCCGCATAGAAGACCAGATGGCCACCGTCGAGCATCGGAATCGGCATCAGATTGAGCAGACCGATCGACACCGACAGCAGTGCCGCGAGATTGACCAGCGCCAGGAAGCCGACCTCGGCGACCTCGCCGGAGATCTGCGCCACCCGCAGCGGACCGCCGAGCTGGCTCGCCGATTCTCGTCCCGAGAACAGGCCGGCGACGAAGGTCCCGGTCCGCTCTACGATGAACCAGGTCTCCGAGACGCCGGCGCCGAGCGCACCGATCGGCGAGAAATGCTTGAGGACGCGAGCCTTGGGGGCGCCACTCGCCCGGATGCCGAGAAGGCCGCGGGTCTGCGCGCCGAAGCGGCTCTTCTCTTCGAAGCGCCGCGGCGTCGCGGTCAGATCGACGCGCTTGCCGTCGCGCTCGACGGTCACCGCCGTCGGCAGATCGGCGCGCACCGAGATCACCCGCATGATGTCGACGAAGCTCTCGATCGGCCGACCCTCGATCGACACGATCAGGTCGTCCTGGCGGATGCCGGCGGCTTCGGCGGCGCTGCCCGGCGACACGACACCGACCCGCGGGACGATGTCCATGCGGCCGGCGGTGGCGAACATCACCGTGAAGATGACGATGGCGAGGATGAAATTGGCGATCGGCCCGGCGGCGACGATCGCCGCACGCGCCGCGACCGGCTGAGTCGGGAAGGCGACCGCCCGCTCCGCCGCCGTCATGGCGTCGACCGCTTCGTTGT
>CALMYM010000112.1 GCA_937873675.1 uncultured Alphaproteobacteria bacterium
GCGCGCCTGGCGGCACGTTGAGCCACTCGTAGAGGCGGGTCAGCAGGAAGCGCAGCGCCGAGCCGCGGGCGAAGATCGGCAGCGCCGCCAGTTCCGCCGCCGACAGCGGCCGGACGCGCATGTAGCCGTCGAGCAGCGCCTGGCCCTTGGTCAGGTTGAACGACAGGTCCTGTTCGAAGCACCAGGAATTGAGGCAGATCGCCACGTCGTAGGCGAGGAAGTCGTCGCAGGCGAAATAGAAGTCGATCAGCCCGGAGAGCTCGCCGCCGAGGAAGAAGACGTTGTCGGGGAAGAGGTCGGCGTGGATGACGCCCTGCGGCAGATCCGTCGGCCAGAGCGCTTCGAGCTGGTCGAGCTCGGCTTCGATGTCGGCCGCGAGCCCCGGGGCGACCTCGTCGGCGCGCGCCCGCGACTTCTCCCACAGCGGCCGCCACGACGGCATCGACAGCGCGTTGGGGCGTCGGATGTCGAAATCCGCGCCGGCCAGATGCATCCGCGCCAGCGCTTCGCCGAGCAGCCCGCAGTGATGCGCCGTCGGCCGCCTGACCCACATGCCTTCGAGGAAGGTGACGATCGCCGCCGGCCGCCCGGCGAGCGTGCCGAGGCTTCGCCCGTCGCGATCGTGGACCGGCAGCGGGCAGCCGAGACCATGCTCGGCGAGATGTTCCATCAGACCGAGGAAGAACGGCAGATCGTCCGGGTTCACCCGCTTCTCGTAGAGGGTGAGGATGAACTGCCCCTCGCTCGTCCGCAGCAGGTAGTTGGAGTTCTCCACCCCTTCGGCGATGCCCTTGAAGGAGAGCACGCTGCCGATGTCGTAGCCGGCGACGAAGGCTTCCAGCTCCTCGTCGGAGACTTCGGTGTAGACGGCCATGATCTCATTTCCCCGCGTCGCCGCGCGGCTCCCGCACCAGTTTGCTCGTCGTCGTCTCGGCCACGTCGCGCAGCTCGCGCGGCAGGTTGAAGGCGACGGTCTCCTGCGCCGTGACGATCGGCTTCACCCGCACCTCCCAGCGCGTCGCGAAGGCCGCGATCACCTCTTCCACCAGCACCTCCGGTGCCGAGGCGCCGGCGGTGATGCCGATGCGGTCGAGGCCGACGAAGGCGTCGAGGTCGAGGTCTTCGGCACGCTGCAACAGCACCGCCCGCGGACAGCCCTCGCGCTCGGCCACCTCGCGCAGACGCTGCGAATTGGACGAATTGGGCGCCCCGACGACGATCATCGCTTCGACCTGCGGCGCCACCTGCTTGACCACTTCCTGGCGGTTGGTGGTGGCGTAGCAGATGTCCTGCTTGTGGGGGGCGACGATGTCGGGGAAGCGCTCGGTCAGCACCGCGACGATCGCCGAGGTGTCGTCGAGCGACAGCGTCGTCTGCGTCGTGTAGGCGAGCGCACCCGGCGGTGGCGTGACGCTCAGGGCATCTTCGGCGCTGGTCACCAGCGTCACCGCGCCCTCCGGCAGCTGCCCCATGGTGCCGATCACCTCCGGATGACCGGTGTGGCCGATGAGCAGCACGTGGCGGCCGTGCTTGTGATGGATCTGCGCCTCGCGGTGCACCTTGGTGACCAGCGGGCAGGTGGCGTCGAGCGAGAACAGTTTCAGCTCCGCCGCCGCCGCCGGCACCGACTTCGGCACCCCGTGGGCCGAGAAGATCACCGGACGCGAGCGATCGGCGATCTCGTCGAGTTCCTCGACGAACACCGCGCCCTCCGCCTTGAGGCTCTCGACCACGAAGCGATTGTGGACGATCTCGTGGCGCACGTAGACCGGCGCGCCGTACTTGGCGAGCGTCAGTTCGACGATGCGGATCGCCCGATCGACGCCGGCGCAGAAGCCGCGCGGCGCGCACATCAGGATGTCGAGAGGGGGCTTCGCCGCCATGGGTCGGGATCGTCGCGTGAGGAGGACGTGGATCGAGGGAATAGAGGAAGGGGAGGGGGGAGTGTCAAGCGCGCGCCGCCGCCTTTGTCCCGCCGCGCCGCCGCCGCGTGCCGTCGTTCCGCCCGATTGGCCTGGAAGAAGCCGTGGCGACAGGCGGGAAACGCTGCTATGGATGGCGCTCTCCACCAGGATCGATGTCGGGAAATTCGAGGGATCTCATGGTTTGGCGCGTTTCGGGTCGGCCCGCCTCGGCCGCGGTCTTCGCTCTCGGTCTGCGAGCGGCTGTTCTCGCTCTGCCGCTGGCTCTCGCCGGTTGCGGCGCCGCCGAGGGTATCGGCGGCAACATCATGAGCGTCGTCGCGCCGAAGCCGCAGGAGATGGATCCGGCCGTCTACGCCGCCACCCCGGTCTGCCCCAACGTCGAGATCCGTGACGGCACCGAATTCATGCCGGTGTTCAAGCCCGGCAAGTTCGGCGACCCCTCGCAGATCATGTATCAGGCCTCGGTCCAGCGCATCGCCCGCGACTGCGAGATGGAAGGCGACATGCTGCGCGTCCGCGTCGGCGTCGCCGGCCGCGTCCTCTCCGGCCCGACCGGCGCCACCGGCGCCTCGACCGTTCCGGTCCGCATCGCCGTCGTCGTCGGCGACAAGGTCGCCTATTCCAAGCTCCATGCGGCCGCCGTCGACGTCCAGGCGCCCGACTATTCGGCCCTGTGGTCGGTGGTCGACGGCGACGTCCTCCTGTCGATCGCCGACAGCAAGGAGGCGACCATCTACGCCGGCCTCGACGGCAAGGGTGACGTCAAGGGCGGCAAGGACAAGCCGAAGAAGAAGAAGACCACCAAGGGCTGAGCCGGCGCGTCGCCGCTCGCTCCGTTTCGCTCGCGAACTTCCGTGGACGAGTGCGAACCGCGGTGCTGCTCCGCCTTCGGATCGGTTGACGCTGTCGAGCGATCCAACTAACCATCGAGAAGCCGGGTCGGAGTCGCGCCCGGCGTGACGTGTGACGGGGTCCCCGTCCCGCGTCATCTGCTGCCCCGGCGGGAGAGCCCGGGCCGAGGGTGGATCCCCGGGATCCACGATCGGTACCGGCGCCGAAGGAGAAACCGCCCCGGAAACTCTCAGGTCCCAGGACCGCGGGGGCGAGCGACACTCTGGAAAGCGATCGGCGGCATCCGGCTGTCGATCCACCGAAGGAGCAACCGGCTCGTTCGTCGCGCTGTCGCGTCGCCGAACACCGGAAATCTCTCAGGTCTTCCGACAGAGGGGGCGCGAACGGATCGTTTCGATCCGAGCGCCGCCATGCCCTCGACCGGACCGGAGCGATCCGCCATGACGACCGACGCCACCCTCCGTACTCCCCTCTACGACGCCCACGTCGCCCTCGGCGGGCGCATGGTGCCCTTCGCCGGCTACGACATGCCGGTGCAGTATCCTGCCGGCATCCTCGCCGAGCACACCTGGACCCGCGAGCACGCCGGCCTCTTCGACGTCTCCCACATGGGTCAGGCCTTCCTCGTCGGCCCCGACCACGCCACCACCGCGGCGGCGCTCGAAGCGCTGATCCCGGCGGCGATCCTCGAACTCGCCCCCGGCCGCCAGCGCTATTCGCAGCTGACGAACGCCGACGGCGGCATCCTCGACGACCTGATGGTCTCCCGCCCGACCGACGCGCCGGACGGCACCCTCTTCCTGGTGGTCAACGCCGCTTGCAAGGACGCCGACTACGCCCACATCGCCGCGAACCTGCCGGCGGGCGTCGAGCTACGCCCGGTCGAGGATCGCGCCCTCCTCGCCCTCCAGGGGCCGGAAGCGGAAGCGGTGATGGTGGCGCTCGGCGCTCCGGTCGCGGCGATGAAGTTCATGGACACCGCGCCGCTGACGCTGGCGGGCTCCGAGGTCCACGTCTCCCGCTCCGGCTACACCGGCGAGGACGGCTTCGAGATCTCGGTCGCGTCGGCGGACGCGGTTCGCCTGTGGGATGCGCTCCTCACCGACGCCAGGGTGAAGCCGATCGGCCTCGGCGCCCGCGACAGCCTGCGGCTCGAGGGCGGCCTCTGCCTCTACGGCCACGACATCGACACCACGACCAGCCCGGTCGAGGGGGCGCTCGAATGGTCGATCCAGAAGCGCCGCCGGCTCGACGGCGGTTTCCCCGGTGCGGCGCGCGTCCAGGCGGAACTGGCGAACGGCCCGACCCGCCGTCGCGTCGGTCTGCGGCTCGACGGTCGCCAGCCGGCCCGCGAGGGCGCCGAGATCGCCGACAAGCAGGGCCGCATCGTCGGCCGCGTCACCTCCGGCGGCTTCGGCCCGACCCTCCAGGCGCCGGTCGCCATGGGTCTGGTCGAGACGGCCTCCGCCGCCCCCGGCACCGAACTCGACGTCCTCGTCCGCGGCAAGGCGCTCCCCGCCCGCGTCGCGACCCTTCCCTTCGTCCCCGCCGGCTTCCGGCGCTGATCCCCGAGAGACCCAGGAGAACGCCCGTGAAGCTCTACACCAAGGACCACGAATGGGTGGTGATCGACGGCGACGTCGCCACCTTCGGCATCACCGATCACGCCCAGGGCCAGCTCGGCGACATCGTCTTCGTCGAAGTGCCCGAGGTCGGCCGCCGGCTCGACAAGGGCGGCGAGGCCGCGGTGGTGGAATCGGTCAAGGCCGCGAGCGAGGTCTACGCGCCGCTCGCCGGCGAGGTGATCGAGGCCAACACCAAGCTCGCCGACGATCCCGGGCTGGTGAACCTCGAGCCGGAGACCGGCGGCTGGTTCGCCAAGCTGAAGATCGAGGCCGGCGCCGACACGTCCGACCTGATGGACCAGGCGGCATACGAGGCCTTCGTCGCCAGCCTGTGAGCGGAGGGGGGCGAGCGCTCCATCGCGCCCCGCCCATCCGGCCGGAGGCCGCTCCCTTCTCCCCTTGCGGGAGAAGGTGCCCGAAGGGCGGATGAGGGGTCTCGGCCTCTCGTCATTCTCCGAGGGTGCGGCAACCGTCCGGAGCCGCTCCGCGGCGCCCCCTCATCCGGCGCTGCGCGCCACCTTCTCCCGCGAGGGGAGAAGGGGTTCTGCACCTTCCGGCGCGGGCGGGTCTACGCATTCCCGTTCACACGCCGTCCCGCCGTCCATCACCCATCCCGACCGATCGATCGAAAGGTCCCATCATGCGTTACCTGCCGCTGACCGACACCGACCGCGCCGACATGCTCGCCCGCATCGGCGTCGACACCGTCGACGCCCTCTATGCCGACGTGCCCGGGCGCGAACGACTGACCGGCCTCCTCG
>CALMYM010000113.1 GCA_937873675.1 uncultured Alphaproteobacteria bacterium
GTTGTTCGATCCGCCGATCGGGGCGCCGATCGAGTACGCGGTGAGCATGGCGTGGCCGAATCATCTGGCGGCGGACGCGGGGCATCGCTGGCTGCGGGGCGAGGTGGCAGCGATCGGCGGAGAGCTGGCGGCGTGGGTGGCGGCGGGACGGGCGGTGGCCGAACGGGCCGAGCCTTGCGCCAGCTTCTCGATCGCCGACAGCCGGCCGACGATGCCGGTGAGCGCGTCGTGCAGCGAGATCAGCGTGTCGTTGGTGCGGTTCTCGCTGTCGCGCGAGGCGGCGCGCAGCGACCGCAGGTCGTCCTGCAATCCGCGCAGGACCTCGTCGCCGAGGGGTTCGCCGCGGCTGCGGTCGAGCTCGAGCACCATCTCGCGCGCCGCATCCCGCGCCGCGGTGAGGGAATCGGCCTGCTGGCCCTCGAGCCGTTCGCCGAGGCGGCGGATGGCCGCTTCGATGTCGGCGAGGCCGCCGAAACGGTCCTCCGTCGACGCCAGTTGGCGAGAGATGTGCGCCAGCTGCTCCTCGATCTGGTCGAGCGCCTGATCGTCCGGCTCGTGCGCCACGGACCGGTCCAGGCGCTCGGCGAGCTTGCGCATCTCGGCTTCGAGATCGCCGGTCGAGCGCTGGGCGGTGAGCTCGCGCCGCATCTCGGCGATCTGGCGGCCGAGCGCGTCGATGTCGGTCGTGGCGGGGCCGACGTCGCCCCGGTCGAGCCGTTCGATCAGTGCCGCGACGCGGCCGTCGACCATGCCGGCGGGCACCGGCGCGCTCTGGCGCGACATCAGTTCGTCGAGCCGCGAGATCGTCGTCTCCAGCGCGTCGACGGTGCGCCGGTCGGTGACCGGCACCGCCATGCGGTCGAGCTTGCCGGCGATCTCGGCGATGCGGTCGTGCAGCCGGTCGGTGTCGTCGAACGACGGGCGACGGCGATCGAGATCGGCGATGCGGTCGGAGAGTTCGGCGAGCCGGCTCTCCAGCGCGCGCAGTTCCTCGCCGCTGCCGCTACCGGCGGCGACGGCGCGCATCTCGTCGACGAGCGAGGCGACGCGCTCCGGCGTCACCGGGCCGCGGGCCGCCTTCTCGATCGATTCGAGCTTGTCGGTGACCACCTTGAGGCGCTGATCGAGCGACTTGACCAGGGACGACGGATCGACCCGATCGAACTGCGACTTCAGATCGGCGATGCGCTTCTCGACGCGAGCGATGTCGTTCGCCTCGTCTTCGCGCGCCAGGCTCTCGATCTTGCCGGCGAGATCGCGCAGCGACTGTTCGATCGAGGAGAACTGCGACACCTGCGGCACGGCGCGCAGCAGGTTGTGGATCTCGGAGATCTCGGCATCGACCGAGGCCCCGACGCGCGGGCTCGCGAGGCCCCGCTTCAGGTCGTCGAGCCGGTCGACGATGTGGCCGTAGCCGGCCTCCAGGCTCTTCAGCGAACCTTCGACGTCGGACTGCAGCACCACGTCGCGCAGCCGGCCCATCTCGGTCATCAGCGGCTCGAGCGTCGCCGATCCCGGATCGTTCGCCGCCATCGCGTCGATGCGGCCGGTCAGCTTGCGGATCTCCTCGCCGATGTCGACGCTGCCGGCGCGCTGCTCGACGAACTGACGCAGCGAGCGGATCTCCTCGATCAGCGCTTCCGGCGAGTTGCGGTCGTCGCGCGTCCGGAGCTGTTCGATCTTGTCGGAGAGTTCGCGGAAATGGCGTTCGATGTCGGACCCGCCGGTGGTGGCCGCCCGGCGCGGACGCTTCTCGCGGGCGAGCGCGGTCTGGCGCTGCGAGATCTCGGCGATGGCGCGGTCGAGATCGCCGACGGCGGCGCGCTCGCGACGCGCCCGGCCGGCGGCCTCCGTCCGTCCCTCGCTCATCGCCTTGACCCGCCGGTCGAGGCCGTCGAGCGCGGTGAGAACCGCCGACACGTCGGTCTGCGGCCGCGCCTTGGGCGCGCGCTTCGCCGGCGCGTCCGGAATCTGTCGGCTGAGCCGGTCGACGGCGGCGGCGATCTCGTCGAGGGTCGCCGAGGGCGCCCGCTCGCGCGCCTGCGTCCGAGACCGCGACGGAGCTTCACCACCGGCCGAGAGATCGCGCAGGCGGTCGGCGAGCACGTCGAGTTGGGCGTCGATCT
Organism: uncultured Alphaproteobacteria bacterium; assembly: GCA_937873675.1. Lineage (GTDB taxonomy): Bacteria > Pseudomonadota > Alphaproteobacteria > Rhizobiales > Ancalomicrobiaceae > CALBKH01. The sequence continues at coordinate 2,127 of CALMYM010000113.1, forward strand.
CGCTGTGGCCGGCGCGCCGACGGATCTCGTCGCCGCGCTCCCAACGGTCCTCGTCGGCCTCGTCGCGACGGCGACGCTGCGGTCGATCGCGCTCGGCGGTGGGCGAGCCCTCCGCCAGTGCCTGGACGAGTTCGCTGACCGACATGCCCGAACGTCGCGCCGCGTCGATCATGCGTTCCCGCCTCTCGTCATCGCGTCCGCGGCCGCCCCAAGACATCTCGATCCTCCGCCGGTACCCGTCCGGTCGCCGGCTTCGGCTTGAAAGGCGGAGATCGGTCCTGCGCGACGCGATCCGCCGCCCGACTCGGAACGGAGTCCTGCCGAAGCTGCGGACACAGATTTTTCGAACAGGGTAAACAAGCGGTTAAGATCGGGGCGGAGACGTAGGTTTCCGGTAACCGAGACGGCCGCCGCCGCATCGTCGCAGCGTCACGATTTCTTCACGTTGTGAAATATTTTACGGACGGCTCGCGCCGTAGGTTGGAATAGTTGGAGAAAATGTCGAGGAATATCAGATCACGAAAATATGCATGGCCGAGTTGCGCGGTTTCCGGGAAATATGACCTGGGAAGGTATTGACCATGTGGCGTCTGCCTCTAAGTAGACCCGCTTCGAACCATCCTGCGGGGGAGACGACGGACGGTTCTGTTCACTGAGACAGATCGACGGTAGGTATGATGAAGCCTGAATACAGATCCCTCGACCCGGTTGGCGTGACCGGCGAAATCCGTGAGAGCCTCGCCTCCCTCGCCGCCGGAGCGGCGATGTCGAGCGCACGGACCTGGACGATCGGCGAACTGGCCCGCGAGTGCGACGTGACCTTGCGGGCCCTGCGATTCTACGAGGGCAAGGGTCTGCTGACGCCGGCGCGTCGCGGTGGCGCCCGTCTCTACGAGGCCGAGGATGTCCGCCGCCTGAAGATGGTGCTGCGCCTCAAGCGTCTCGGCTTCAGCCTGGTGGAGATCCGCGATCTCATGGACCAGCTGACCTCGTCCGACCGGTCCGGTGGGCGTCTGGCGGCGCTTCGCGCCCGCATCGAGGCCCAGGTGGCGGTGCTCGACGAGCAGCGCCGCGAGATCGACCTGTCGCTGGCGGCCGTCGCCGAAGAGGTCGCGGAACTCGAGCGGGTCATCGCCGGCTGATCGCCAGCCGACGCCGGTCGACGTTCACGAAAGACGATTCCCACGAAAGAAGACGAGCCCCATCGGGGCCCGTCTTCATGTGTGTTCGAAGTCGCGTCGCGCCCCGATCAGGGCTGCTGCATCGCCTTGCGCTGCTGCTCGCGCAGCTGATCTTCGATGCTCTTCTGCTTCTGGGCGTTCTCGGCGGCGATCGCCTCTTCGCGCTTCTTCAGCGCCGCGTCGTCCATCGGCTTGCCTTCGATCACCGCCTTGAAGGTGGCGAGCGGGAAGGCGTACTCGACCGGCGTGTCGGACTGGCTCTGGGCGGTGACGACGAGCGTCGTGCCCTTCTTCATCTGCCCGACGAGCGCCTCGGAGGCGACGAGCTGGGCGATGCAGCCGTCGGCGGCGCACATGCCGTACTTGCCCTCGTCCGCCTTGTTCTGATCGACCTGGATCTTCACACCCGGCTGCAGCAGCAGGCCGGTCGGCATGATCAGGTCGACGAACTTGCGCGCCTCGCCGGAGGCCTCGACCACCGCGATCGACGCGAGGAACTGGCCACCCGAGGTCCGCAGGTCGTAGGCGGTCTTGCAGATCTCCTTCTTCTGCTTCTCGTCGGTCCGGCAGACCTTGACCCATTCGTCGGCGGTCGCCGACTGGGCGGAAGCGGGAAGGCCGCCGACGGCCGTCAGAGCGGCGGCGGCGACGAAGGCCGCAGCGAGCGGCGCGCGGGCGATCTTGGCGATGGACTTCGTGACAGTGACGGTCATCGTCGTTCCCGTTGTGGCGAGGAAAATTCGTTCGAAACCGGCCTCCTCATATCGCTCCCTTCCGTTCGGTTCAATGGGAGGGGACGTCGAGAGGCGGATTCGCCCGGGCGATTTCACCGCGGGTGGTGGCCGGTCAATACGGCGACACGGTGGCGGGACACCCGGTCGCGATCCCCGGCCGGCCGGTATAGAAAAGGCAATTATATATCTTGCAAGTAAAGGTTGATATTGCTAGTTGATGCATAGAGGGGGAGTCGCTAGTCATGTCCATTCTCGGCAAGGCATATTCCCACGAAGAAGAAGCCGCGCCGCGGAGTACGAATTCCGCTGCACCGTGCGAAGAGTGACTTTGACGATACGCAGCGTATCGAAGAAGCGCTCGCCGGGATCATCTGAAAGCGACTCACCTGTCGGCGAACTGACGAACAAGCGGTAGCCCAATAATGGGAAAATACTTTGATCGTTTCAGCACCGGGCTCCGCATCGGACGGCCAGACTCGGTTGGTCTGATCAGAAATTCAATTTTTAACGAGGCTCGCTGCAAGCTCTACAGGGCACGCTGCCACGCTCACGAGGTCAGTCTCTTATGGGAACAGGCGGTTGAGCATCACTTCACAAGTATTTTCGTTGCCGAAACTCAGCCTTTTAGTTCGGCACCTTGGGTCGTTCCTATACCATTCGAGATCCCTCTTGCTATCGGAGATTGCATCCGCAATCTCCGGACGGCGCTCGATTATCTGGTCGCGGCGATGGCGCGGCAGGCAGGACTTAGCGACAAACAGATTGTCTTCCCGTTTGAAGAGGAAAGGGAGAAAGTAATTAGGAGCTTTGATCCGGCGGCCAGAAAGGGAGTGCGACAGAGGGCGCTCTTCGATATTTTCAGGAAGTATCCCGAAATAAAAGGCGTTATTCTTGACGAAATCCAGCCATTTAGTTGTGAGAACGGCGCAAAAGTGGGAGGGGATTTGCTCTGGCGAACCATCACTTCGGACAATATCGATAAACACCGCCTTATGGTGCCACGAACCACGAAAACGAACATGAAGAAGGTTGTCAAAGGAGGCATCACCTTCCACAACTGTCAAGCGTATGGCGCGAACGCAATCGAAATCGCTGGAGTGGGTCTGAATCATTTTGACCCTGAAAGCGAGTTTACAACGGATATGCTCTTCTGGCACCCTTCTAGACTGGCCGGACGTCCAGTGCTCAGCACGCTCTTGGAAGCGGGCAACCAGGTTGCAATAGTAATAGAGAAATTCGAGTCTAAGTTTGGTATTAAATGACACGAAATGAGCAATTCGAATGTATATAATGGGTGCATACGGAAATGGAGGGCATACATTGGGATCGCTTCGAAGAAAATGCCTGCGAGGTTGGCGCTGATAAAGACGAGAAAGCTTGGGGGGCGCTGAAGCGTATGGCCAAGCAGAAGCCTTCAGACAAGAAACCGAAGGACTGCTGAGTGCGCAGGGTCATTGACGCGGTATGCAGCAGCGCGCCTCCCGTGTTGGCAAGGTATATAGTCGCCATAGAAAAGGCGGACCGCCGTCGCGCCACCCTCCGCCGGATCCCGTCGATGACCTCCGCTTCCCCGACCTCCACCGCGATCACCCGTCAGGCGACGACGCGCCTCGACGTCGCCACCCGGCCGCGGGGTCTCGTCGACGTCACCGCCGCGATCGATCGCTGGCTCGCCGGCATCGGCGCCGTCGACGGTCTCCTGACCGTCTTCCTTCGCCACACCTCCGCCTCGCTCACCATCCAGGAGAACGCCTCGCCCGAGGTTCTGCCCGACCTCGTCGACGCTCTCGATCGCCTCGCGCCGCGCGGGCGCCATTGGCGTCACGATCTCGAGGGCGACGACGACATGCCCGCCCACGTCAAGACGTCGCTGACCGACGTGTCGCTCTCCATCCCGGTGATCGGCGGCCGCATGGACCTCGGCACCTGGCAGGCGGTCTACGTCTGGGAACACCGCGACACCGGCCACCGCCGCACCGCGACGCTCCACTATCTCGGCACCTGACGACGCGGCGGCCGAGCCCTCACGCCGGGCGATGCTTGAAGCGCTCGGTCGCGGCGATCATCTCGTGGACGAGGCCCGGCTCGGTCACCGCATGGCCGCCGTCGTCGACGATCCTCAGGTCGGCTTCCGGCCACACCTTCTTCAGGTCCCAGGCGTTCATCATCGGCGTGCACATGTCGTAGCGGCCGTGGACGATCACCGCCGGGATGTCGCTGAGACGGTGGGCGTTCCGGAGCAACTGGTCCTCCGGCTCGAACCAGCCGGAATTGACGAAGTAGTGGCACTCGATGCGGGCGAAGGCGAGGGCGTAATGGGCATCGCCGAAGGCGGCGACCCGCGCCGGATCGGGCAGCAACGACAGGGTCGAGCCCTCCCACACGCTCCAGCGCTTGGCCGCCTCGAGCCGCACGACCGGATCGTCGCCGGTGAGCCGGCGATGATAGGCGGCGATCAGGTCGCCGCGCTCGGCCTCCGGGATGAAGTCGCGATAGGCGTCGAAGAGGTCCGGGAAGACCATGCTCGCGCCCTCCTGATAGAACCACTCCAGTTCCTTGTGCCTCAGCATGAAGATGCCGCGCAGCACCAGTTCGCTCACCCGCTGCGGATGGGTCTCGGCATAGGCGAGCGCCAGCGTCGAGCCCCACGAGCCGCCGTAGACCTGCCAACGCTCGATCCCGAGATGATCGCGGAGCCGCTCGATGTCGGCGACGAGATCCCAGGTGGTGTTCTCGGCGAGTTCGGCGTGCGGCGTCGAGCGGCCGCAGCCGCGCTGGTCGAACAGCACGATGCGGTAGGTGTCGGGGTCGTGCAGCCGCCGCATGGTCGGCGTCGCCCCGCCGCCCGGTCCGCCGTGCAGGCAGACGACCGGTTTGCCCTGCGGATTGCCGCACTCCTCCCAGTGGATCTCGTGCAGATCGGAGACCTTCAGACGGCCGGAGCGATGGGGTTCGATCTCGGGAAAGAGCAGATGGCGCATGGCGCGGACGGCCTCCTGGTGGCGCGATCGGAACGATTGCTTCCCTTCCGCCTCGATCGATGCGCCGGTTCGGCGGCGAACGGGCGGTGTCGCGGGCTGGAACGCGAGCTTAGCGACTGGCGCGACGGAGAAAAGCCGTCGCCACGCAGAGCCGCTTCCCGGAACGAAGACGACGGGAATCCGCCGATCCCGGAAGATCCTCCCGCGGCGCTGCCAAAATTCGTGTGTCCCGGGGAGAACCTTCCGATCGCAGACCGCGTATGACCCTTGCGTGAAGCCTCGGGGACATCGATAATTCGTGTCGACGTGCGACGTGTGGTCGCCCGGGGACGAGCGGGGGCGCTCGTTCCACGCTCGTTCGCCGTCGCCGAACCGAGGTCCCCCGGCTTTTCGACCGGAGGGAGGGTTCGCGCGACGTTCGTTGCCGCGGCGACCCAGGGGGAGGACTACGGTTGGCGACCAATCCGGCATATCGGTTCGTGATCGCGGACGATCATCCGCTGTTCCGTGGGGCACTTCGGCAGACGCTCGAAGGCATGTTCGACGGTGTGGCGATCTCGGAAGCCGGGTCACTCGAAGCCGTCACCGCCATACTCGAAGAGGGCGACGAGGTCGATCTCGTCCTGCTCGATCTCAACATGCCCGGTGTTCGCGGCTATTCCGGCCTGATGTATCTGCGCGCCCAGTATCCGGCGGTGCCGGTGGTGGTGGTCTCGGCCGCCGAGGAACCGGCCACCATCCGTCGCTGCATGGAATTCGGCGCCGCCGGCTTCGTGCCGAAGTCGCTCGGCACCGACTCGATCCGCGAGGCGCTCTCCGCGGTGATGGACGGCGAGGTCTGGACCCCGCCCGACGTCGACCTCTCGGCCGTTCCCGCCGACGAGACGGCGAAATTGGTGCAGCGCCTGTCGACGCTGACGCCGCAGCAGGTGCGCGTCCTGATGATGCTGTCGGAGGGCCTGCTCAACAAGCAGATCGCCTACGAGCTCGGCGTCTCGGAAGCCACCGTCAAGGCCCACGTCTCGGCGATCCTGCAGAAGCTCGGCGTCGAGAGCCGCACCCAGGCGGTCATCGCCGCTTCGAAGATCGAAGCCGGTCAGTGGCAGTCGGTCGGGGCGTGAGCCCGGGACGGACGACGTGATTTCGAGACCGGCGGGGGGGAAGCCCCGCCGGGTTCGCGCTTTTGGGGGGGGTCGGGGCGACGGGTCGGAGGGCGGCTCGCAAGGAG